>CAZZKQ010000543.1:0-2598 GCA_964654875.1 uncultured Verrucomicrobiota bacterium
CGTCGCGGTCCGATCGGTCGCCCAGTCGCCTCTGCCGGATTCGGGATCGGGTCCGGTCCTGGTGGATTCAACAGGACGGATCCAGGTGGCCCGCCGGTCCCCGGCGGTGGTTGAGTCGTGGATCCTGTCGGACCTCGGGAAGATGGTCCGTGTCGGTGAGGTTCCCCTTGCGCAGGAGGCGACGACGCTGCGGGAACTGGAGACGGGTCGGATCCTGGCGGTGGGTTCGGAGTCGTTTGGGCTCTTCGACCGGGGCACTTCGGGTGAACTGGTCCGAGCCGGCGTCGCGGAGCGTCCCTGCTCGCTCTGGACCGACGGTTCCGGGACTGTTGTGTCTCCCGGGATGACACTCTGGATCCCCCGTGGGGAGCTGGGACTTTGGAACGCGGTTTTGAAACCCTGAACGACCATGTATCGAATCATTGGCGGCGACGGCAACGAGTACGGTCCGGTGACGGCCGAGCAGATGCGGCAGTGGATTGCCGAGAACCGTGTGAACGGAGACACCCGGGTGCAGGGGGCCGACGGGGTCTGGAAGACGCTTCGGGAATTCCCGGAGTTCGCGGAGATCCTGCCGCCGCCCCCGGTGGCCCACAGGCCACCCGTGCAGGGACTGCCGGTGGATTTCGATGGGGACTACCGGCTCGACATCGGGGGCTGCCTCGGTTCGGGCTGGCGGGTGATGCGGTCCCAGTTCGGCCTCGCCCTCGGGGTGGGCCTGGTCTTCGCGGGAATCCAGGTCGCCCTGGCCCTTCTGGGGGCGATTCCGCTCATTGGCACGATCTTCAGCATCGGGTCCTTCGTGATCGTGGGGCCGTTGATGGGTGGGCTCGTGTTTTTCTACCTCCGGATGGTGCGCGGGGACTCCCCCGAGCTGGGGACTCTCTTCGACGGCTTCCGTCGGGCCTTCGGCCAGCTGTTCCTGGGTCAACTGGTGCCGGGACTGCTGGCCTTCCTCCCCGTGTTGCCGGGGATGGTCGTCCTGCTGGTCGGGCTCATCCCGGCCCTTGTCAGCAAGGGGGACGTTCCTGCGCTTGCTGCGTTGGTGCCGGGTCTGCTGCTCGTCCTCCTCGGTTTTCCGGTGACCCTCTACCTGCAGACCAGCTGGATGTTCACCCTGCCGCTCATCCTGGATCAGGGCCTGGACTTCTGGACGGCAATGGGTCGGAGCCGACGGCAGGTCGGCCGCCACTGGTGGCTCTGCCTCGGACTCACGGTGGTGATGGGCCTGGTCAATCTCCTGGGCCTGCTGTGCTGCTTTGTCGGGGCTCTGGTCACATTCCCGCTGGGCCTGCTGGCCCTGATGCAGGGGTACGAGGCGGTGATCCATGGGCGTGAGGCCAGGTAGTCGGGTCTCGGGCGGGAATGTGCTCGTCCTGAATCTGGCGACCACGCCGGGCCTCGGGTCGTTCCTGGCCGGGCGACGCGGGGTGGGTTCCTTGCAGATGATCATGGCGGTGGCCGGGTTCCTGATGCTGATCCTCTGGTTCTGGGATCTGGCCCGACAGTTCTGGGAGCTGCTCCAGTCCGGCGACACTGCGGTGCGTCCCGACCTTCGACAGCTCGCGGTCGGGGGCATCTTCTTCGGAGGTGCCTGGCTGTGGTCGCTCTGGACCTCGATCTCGATCCTGCGCCAGGCGCGACGGGATCGGTCCGCGATTCCCCCACCGTTGACCCCACGAGGCCCGTCGATGAACCCCGGCGGTTGATCGTCCCGGGACATTGCGTCTTGGAGGTCCCCGGCGAGTCCGTATCCTGACCCGGGGATGCGTCTGCACGACCGCTATCTGTTCCGGGAACTGCTGGTGCCGCTCGGGTTCTGCCTGGGCGGCTTCCTGATCTTCTGGATCGCCTTCGACCTGTTCGGGCGGCTGGATGATTTCCAGGAGCTCCGGTTCGGCATCCGGGAGATCGGCCTCTATTACCTCTTCGATCTCCCCAAGCTGCTCAACACGGCACTGCCGGTGGCCCTGCTCCTGGCGATGCTGTATGCGCTCAGCGCCCATTCCCGGCACAACGAGCTGATCGCCCTGAGGTCGGCCGGTCTGAGCCTGTGGCGGATCTGCGCCCCGTACTTTGCGGTGGGCCTCTTCCTGTCCCTGGTGCTTCTGGGCCTCAACGAGGAATGGCTTCCCGACGCCCCCGAGCGCAAGGCCGGCCTGATGCAGCGTCGTGAGTCGAAAAAAACCGATTCCGAGGGACGCTGGAAATTGCGGGTGCACTTCCAGAATCCGATCACCCGTCGGGATTGGAGCCTGGGTGCGGTCCATCTCGACACCGGTGAGCTGCGTCAGCCCCGGGTGGCGATGCCGTTGCACAAAGGGGCGTATCGTGAAGTCCTGGCTGGGTACGCCTGCTGGACGAATGGATCGTGGCGCCTCACCAACGGCATCGAGCGTCTCCACCGGATCTCCGACGATCCGCTCCCGGCGGAGTGGGTGAAGCCGATCTTCACCCGTGACGAAATGGGTGGCACCCCGGCCGAACTGCTCCGATGGGAGGGGTCCCGCCTCGAGTCGACCAATGGACTGGTGGCCATCACCAACCTGTCGCGCATCGCCACCACTCCTCCCGGCGAATGGACGGTCCGCCTGTACA
>CAZZKQ010000544.1:0-2597 GCA_964654875.1 uncultured Verrucomicrobiota bacterium
ACGGGCACGTCTCAACCCCTCCTTGGACCCCCGTCCGGTCCACGTAGGCCCGCCGGCACGTCATGGAAGCCGCGCCGATGATCGAGGTGAGGGAACTCACCAAGCGCTATCCCGGACGCACCGCGGTCAACGGCATCTCGTTCACCGTGGGGCGTGGGGAGGTCGTGGGCTTCCTGGGTCCCAACGGGGCGGGCAAGTCGACCACGATGCGCATCTTGGCGGCCTTCATGCCTGCCACCAGCGGGACGGCCCGCGTTGCAGGATATGATGTCTTCCATGAGCCCGACGAGGTCCGTCGGAGGATCGGCTACATGCCTGAGAACAACCCGCTCCATCTCGACATGCGGGTGCGGGAGTACCTGAAGTTCCGGGCCCGACTGAAGGGGATGGGCTGGGGGCGGAGCCGGGAACGCGTGGACACGGTCCTCCAGCAGTGCGGGCTCACCGACGTCCAGAAGCGCATCATCGGACAGCTCTCGAAGGGATATCGCCAACGGGTGGGGCTTGCCGATGCGCTCATCCATGAACCCGACCTCATCATCCTCGACGAGCCCACCATTGGTCTTGATCCGCACCAGATCCGCTCCGTGAGGGCGCTGATCCAGGAGCTGGGCCGGCGTCACACCGTCCTGCTCTCGACCCACAGCCTGAGCGAGGTCGAGATGACGTGGTCGAGGGTGCTGATCCTGAACCGGGGTGAGATCCTGGCGGTGGACACGCCGGCCAATCTGGAGCGCAACCTCGGTCTGGACGGGCAGGTCGTGGCGGAGATCGCGGCTCCGGCGCAGGACCTCCGGGAGGCGTTCCGAGATCTCGAGGATCTCGAACGTTTCGATCTCAGCCCCCTGGATGGCGGATTTCATAGGGTGGCTCTGACGCCGCGGGATGGGGTCGACCTGCGGCCGGTGGTCTTCGACATCGTCGGTCAGCGTCGGTGGCGGCTCCGGGAACTGACCCGGAGCCGGCACACCCTCGAGGACATCTTCGTCCATCTGACCCGCGGCAGGAGGGAGGAGCCATGAGGGTCTTCATGGCACTGGTCCGCCGGGAGCTTGCGGGAGCCTTCAATGCGCTCACCGGCTGGGTCGTGATGGCGGCCACGGCCCTCCTCACAGGCATCTCGATCGTGGACCTCGTCACGAAGCTGTCCGACCGGCCGACCGATTCCCCGGTGACCGAGCTGTTCTACCAGAGTGCCTATTTCTGGGTGATCCTCCTCGTGGTGTCCCCGGTGATCACGATGCGGACGTTCGCCGCGGAGAAGTCCTCCGGGACCTACGAGGCGCTGATGACGACACCCGTCGGCGACTGGCAGGTGGTGTTGGCCAAGTACACGGGGTCGATGCTGTTTTTCGGGCTGGTCTGGCTCCCGCTGTTCGGGGTGCTGTTGATCCTGAGGCAGGTGACTGGTGAGGTGGGACTCCTGGATCCGGGGTCCACCGCTGGGGCCTTCCTGGGCGTGATGCTGATCGGTTCGGTCTACATGGCTCTGGGCTGCTTTGCCTCGTCGATGACCCGCAGCCAGATCATCGCGGCGATGGTGTCGTTCCTCCTGGGCATCGGACTTTGGATCGTCAGTCTGCGGCCGGTCTCCACGAATGTGGGTGATGGGCGGTGGGCTCGGCTCCTGGATGAGAT
This sequence comes from uncultured Verrucomicrobiota bacterium, assembly GCA_964654875.1. GTDB lineage: Bacteria > Verrucomicrobiota > Verrucomicrobiia > Limisphaerales > UBA9464 > UBA9464. Next base: position 1,639 of record CAZZKQ010000544.1, read on the forward strand.
GTCGCTGCTCCGCCACATGGACGACTTCGCCCGGGGCATCCTCGACTCCCGCCACATCGTCTTCCACCTGACTGTGACCCTTCTGTTCCTGTTCCTGACCCAGCGTGTTGTGGAGAGCCGACGCTGGAAATGACCGCTCGGCAATCGACCCTGTGAATCCAGACCGCCCCAGTTTCGAACCCGGACGCCGGATGCGGACCGCGATCAACGTCGCCGTCTCCGTGATCGCCCTGGTCGTGGTGGTCGTTCTCCTGAACCACCTGTCGGTGACGCGTCGCGTCTGGCGGGTCGACCTCTCGTCGGCGCGCTCGGAGCCGTTGTCCGATCTGACGCGCCAGACATTGGCGATGCAGACCAACGAGGTGCGGGTGACGGTGTTGTTCGATCCCTCGAGCGATCTCTTTCCGCATGTGTTGGGATTGCTCCGGGACTATGAGGCCCTCTCGCCGCGGATCCGCGTCCAGACGGTCGACTACCTCCGGGATCCGGCCGCCGGACTCAAGGTGGCGGCGCAGTACCAGCTCGGGGCTGGGGCCAAGGACCTGGTCGTGTTCGAGTCCGGCAATCGGCATCGGGTGGTCACGGCCGGTGAGCTGTCCGTGTACGACACAGGCAACCTTCGTGCCCTCGTTTCGGGCGAGGAACGGGATGTCCGTCGGGTGGGATTCACGGGGGAATACCAGTTCACCTCGGCCATAGCGGCTCTGACCGATGCGGGGGAGACCCATGCCTGCTACCTCCTGGGCCACGGTGAACATCCGCCGGAGGGCAAGGACAAGGGGGTCGGCTACGCGGCATTCCTCGACCTTCTGCGGGGACAGAAGAACCTGACGGTCGACGTGATCCGGCTCGCGGGTGCCACCAACCAGATTCCGAAGAACTGCGAGCTCCTGGTGGTTGCCGGTCCAACGGCGCCCCTGCTTCCTGGGGAGCTCCAGAAGATCGAGGCCTTCCTCCAG
>CAZZKQ010000545.1:0-2595 GCA_964654875.1 uncultured Verrucomicrobiota bacterium
GTCGGACCACTTCCCCCAAGCCCCGCCATCGGCGTAGCGGACCTCGGCTACCGTGATGTGGATCGTCTCCGAGGTGATCTCACCCAGCTGGTTGGTGGACAATACCTCGTCCGGACGTGTGAGGCGGACCACATCACCGCCGTCTCCCAGGGTCCCGGAATAGTTCCCGACGACTCCGGACTGGAGACCGTGGTTGGCGCGGAAGCGCTCGAGGTCCTTCGCCAGGACCAGGAACTGACCCGGTTGCAGGACCGTGCCGGGCGCAAAGTCGAACTCGATGCCCCCCCGGATGCGCCAGCCGGTGAGATCGAGCTTCTCCTGCCCCCGGTGGAACAGCTCCACGAACTCGTCGGCATCCCCGCCGGGAGGATTGTAGAAGATCTCGTTGATGACGACCGGCTCCTGACGGACCGCGGTGTTCGGTCGGCCCGGGGTCGGCACCGCGAGCCGGCGGATCCTCCCGGAACCGTCCGGGGCATGTCCGCTCGACACCCCGTTCTCCTGCCCCCCGAACCTCACGATGTCGGCCACCCGGGACGCATCAGGGACCAGCAGCATCGCCGTCTCACCCGCCGCACTGAGACGGAACCCCAGGGCCGTCTCGTCGAACACCAGATGGCCACCTGGACCGATGCGCGTCCCGGACGGGATCCGGAACCGGTTGGTGGCGATCGAATCGGTCAGGATCCAGCCGGAGAGGTCCACCGATTGGGTCGTCCGGTTGTACAGCTCGATGAAATCCAGCTGGGGCGGATCGGTGTGGGCGAGGAATTCATTGAGGACCACCGGCTCGATCGGCGCCGCCGACAACGGGTCGCGGCGTCCCGGCGACCCGCCCCGGGCCCAGCTTGCCGCCCAGGCCCTTGGGTCGTCCTCCCCATAGCTGGGCGAGACCAGCACGAGGGAGTGACCGGTGCCATCGGCCGCCACCGGCCATGGAGAATCGGGTTCATACCGCATCTGGAGCTTGATCGCCCCGTTGCCATCCCGGAGCTCCACCGTGTCCCCCGCGTTGTCGAGGGATCCCTTCCAGGGACCCAGCACCGGGGTCGACCCCGTCCGCCCGGCATGGCGTGCCGGCTCAGCCGCCACCACCACGAGGGCGCCCGCCTCGAGACGGAATCCGGACGGGAACACGAAGTCCACCCCGCCCGTCAGACGCCAGCCGGTCATGTCCTGGAAGATGTCGCCATGATTCGCGATCTCGACGAACTCCAGCTCGTTGCTGCCACCCTGGGGATGATACTGGATCTCGGTCAGCACCAGACCGGTCCGGCGGCTGGACGGCGTGGCGGACTCCCGGACCTGGACCCACTCGGCCTCCGTGGTCGAGGTCGGAGCCCGGAGATCCTGGAATCGGGCCAGTGTCGTCGTCGCTGGGTTCTGGCTGGCGACGGCGAGTCCCACCAGGACCTCCTCCGGGAGTCCGAGGCTCACGGAGCCGAGGCGGTTCCAGGCCGTCCCATCGACCGAGGCAAAAGCCGTCACCTCGTTCCCGGAGCGGCGCAGGCGCAGCCAGGTGTTCGGTGGAGCCGAAGGGTAGCCTCCGGTGACCGAGGCCCGGGAGGGCGTTCCGCTCGCCGAGGTCCGCCACTCCGCGAAACAGCCCATGGCACCACTCGAGGCGAAGGCCGCGACGAACGGACTCGTCGGGGCGGCATCTGTCCGCAGCATCAATCCCGCCCGCACGAACGGACTGCTGATGCCGAGATCCGCCAGGCGCACCTGGAGATCGAAGTCACCCCTCCGGGTCTGGGCCGCGAAGGCGAACTGGTCGGTGCCGGCGAGGAACCCGGCACCCTGGGAACCCACCCGCCACGAGGCCTCCCCCACCTTCTCAAGCGAACCCTGATCCCCGCCCACGAGGGACAGGGTGAGGTCCTGGGCCCGGACCCGACCGGAGAACCCCAGCACGATCAACGCGATCCAGAGCGTCCGAAACGCCCGGAGTCCCCAACCGGTTTTGTCTTCCATGTGATGAGCCACGAACAAAGCAGAACCCCGGTGCTCCAACAACCGGAGTCTCGTTGGACCTTCCACCCCCGGGTCGGGTTACGGCGGGATCGCTCCCCCGGCCCGCTTCGGTCCCGCCCCCTGAGTTTCGCCCGTCGCCCCGACGGGCCTTTCCGGTTGCCGGACCGGAGGTCGAACGTACTCTGGCCGCCACCATGACGTCGACGCCCAGCGCTGCCGGGACCGGGAACACCTGGTTCTATTTCACCCTCATCACCGTGTTCTCCTGGGGGGTCTACGGGATCCTCCTGCACAAGGGACAGGTCCTCATGGGCGACCCCGTCAACGGCCGCTACAAGGCGTTCCTCTTCGTCGGCATCGCCTACTTCCTCACCGCGGTCCTGGCTCCGCTCTTCCTCCTGATGAGCAAGGGGGCCGCCTTCTCCGGGTATACGACCCCGGGTTGGACCTGGTCGCTGGTGGCCGGGATCATGGGCGCCATCGGCGCCTTCGGAACCCTCCTCGCCTTCGGCGCCAAGGGAACCCCGGCCGCGGTGATGTCGATCGTCTTCGCCGGTGCCCCGGTCGTGAACGCGCTGGTGTCGTTGTGGCTGTACCGCCACGAGATCGACTTCGGCCGCG
>CAZZKQ010000546.1:0-2593 GCA_964654875.1 uncultured Verrucomicrobiota bacterium
CCGGTTCCGGACTCGCCCTCCGCGGCACCTTCATCATCAACCCGGCCGGCGTCCTCGTCGGTTCCGAGATCAACTTCTACAACGTGGGCCGCGACGCCGGGGAGCTGCTCCGGAAGATGGAAGCCAACGCCTACCTGATCAAACACCCTGCCGAGGCCTGTCCTGCCAAATGGAAACCCGGTGCCAAGACTCTGGCTCCGAACGAGAAGATGGTCGGGAAGGTGTTCGAGGCCTTGAATGGCTGAGGCGGCGATGGCGTGGAGGTAGGGATCGCCTGAGGGTTCGGAGGCGGCGGACTGCTCCTCCGACGAAGAGCACCCGGAATCCTGCAGGGGCCGGCGCGATGGCGGTTCAAGGACCTTTCCGCATCCGGCCCAGGGCATCGACCAGCCAGATCTGGGCCCCCTCGAACCCCTGATCCACCAGGATCTGTTGGATCCCGGCTGTCTCCAGCTCCTTCCGCTGCGCCGTCGTGGTGGCGGGGTCCAGCCTGGGTTCGAACAGGAAGGTCTCCGTGAAGTTGTGGTGCCCCGGGGAATAGGTCTGCGCTGCCGCGTCCCGAAGCACCAACGGCTCCGAGGTCCATCCCTCGATCCGGGTCTCCGTGAACCCGATGTTGGGGGCCGTGTAGCCCGCTGTCGGTCCGGTCGGTTCCGGAGGCCACCAGAACCGGGTCGTGATGCGGATCGAGGCCCCCTTCTGGATCCTCCGCTCCTGCGGCAGGGACCCGGGCCCGACCACGGTCCTCGGGACCAGGAAGACCGTGTCGGTCAGCGTGGTTCCCGGACCTTCCCATCCCAGCGTCGGTTGCGGTTGGGCATGGGTCGCCTCGAGCCGGAAGCGGCAGTCCTCGAGCCGGATCCACGGTGCCGTCGGGGGCTTCATCGATCGGGTGAAGCCGGTGACCAGCGTCAGCTCCTGCCGTGCGGCTCCCTCTCCCATCGTCCAGCGGTCCCGCGTCTCGGAATTCGCCGCCGACCACTGGTGGGTGAACCCCGGCCATGCCGGGATTCCATTCGAAAGGACCGTGGGGACACCGCCGATCCGGATCGCGATGCGCCCCTCCGAGTAGAAGGACTTGGCCAAGGCCGCGTCACTCAGCCGCACGGCCTCGACGGACAGTCTCAGGTCCGACTTCAACCGGTGCTTCGCGAAGACGTCGGAGTGCTCGCCTTCCTCCACCGCCAACGCGAGTTCACCGGGCAACAGGAATCCGGTGATCGGTGTGGCGTCGACATCCGGCAGCCGTCGGACCTGCTTCACGATCAGTTTCCCTGGGGCGATCTTCTTGTATTCGAAGTCGAGCCGGAACGCGGTCCGCTTCGGATACTGGGCCAGGTAGCCCTTCGTCACGATGCCCAGGAGCTGGACCAGCTGCTGGTAGTCGGACTCCCACGCCAGGACGGTCCCGCCCAGCGGAACCCGACCGGACCGTTCCCGAAGGGCGACGGACGTCGAGCCGAAGGACCGGTAGAAGTCCACGATCTCGGGACGCGCCGCGGAATCGGGATTGGTGATCGACTCCGCCCCGACCTGGGAGACCAGGGTACCGTTGAGGGATTCGAAGCTCCCGGACTTCTCCCACGACAGGGTCGCGACCCCATTGGCCCACTCGGACTCGTCGGGATAGGACACATGGACCAACACGGCCATCCCGACCTCATCCTCCCGCACACCCCGACGGAGGCGCTCCAGGTAGGCGTTCTCGTTGTAGAAGCTCGCATAGACCTTCCGGATCGCCCGGATCACCCCACGCTCGGAAGGTTCCGAGGGATCGCAGGCCGACGGTCCCGACGTGTCGCCATCGAGGTCGTCCTGAAGGCAGCCGCTGTAGCTGTCGTACAATCCGGCGCCCGTGAACGTCTCGCCATCCTCGACGTTGGTGGAGCTGCGGAACCGGAGTTTCTTCCCGGCATCAAATCCCGCCTGCACGAGCGCTCCCAGGATCGCCGTCTGCTGCTCGGTCGAGAAGACGGCTGTGTCCCGGATCAGGTCCCGGATGCCCTCAAGGATCGGACGCAGCCGGCCTACATCCGGTGGCTGGGGGATGCTGGACAGCCGGGCCTCGATCTCGGCCCTGAGGGTTCGTCCGCCTGGAACGATCTGGTCGAGGTATGCATCCCAGAGGTCGAAGGTCAGGGCGATGGCCGGGTCGCAGTTCCCGGGGATGGTCCGACGCAGCAGCCCATAGTTGGCGGCCTTGCCTCCTACGAAGGCGACTGCATCAGGGCGCAGCTCCTGGACATTTGTGGCGATCAGCCGCACTGACCGCTTTGGGACATAGTTGAGCGGCTGGAGGCGCTTGGTTGCCAACACCTCCTCCCGGAGTCCACTCCCAAGGCGGTCGGTGACGTCGACCACCACGACACTGCTGCTGAAGAGCCGGTCGGTGCGGATTGCGATGTCCCTTCCCGCCATCCCGCGCAGGGCCTCGCGTCGGACCGGATCCGCCAGCCAGACCACCGGGATCTCCCAGCCCTGGGCCAGGATCGCGACGTGTGAATTCGGGGTCGATGGCGTCATCGACACCACGCCTGCGACGAAGGGGATCTCCGCAGGGATCCGATCCGTCAGCAGGATGTCCGTCGGCAGC
>CAZZKQ010000547.1:0-2580 GCA_964654875.1 uncultured Verrucomicrobiota bacterium
CCTGCATGCCGCCAACCAGTCCTGCCATCTTGGCCATGTCGATTTCAGGCGAAAAGTCCGTCCCAATCCCATAGGTGCTGCTACCGGCCGTGCCACGGTAAGTCCACTCGAACCCGAGGTCGGTCGGGTTGTCGATTCGCACCTCGGCGAGCAGCACCTGGATCAACACCTGGGGCTGCGCGGAATCCAGCTCGTCGATCATCGACCGGATCTGCTCGAAATAGCGGTTGTTCGCCGAGAGGAGGATCGTGTTGCTCGTGGGTTCTGCGACGATCGCGACTTCCTGGTCAAAGAGGCGGGCCGTGGCGGAGACCGCGTCGACCCCCAGCGACTGGATGAGCTTCTGGCGTTCCTGGTCGAGGAAGTTGCGGATCGCAGTCGCGATCTCCGGCGACTGCGAGTTCTTGAGCCGTATGACCTCGGAGGCCCGCTCATGGGCCGCACTGGAGTCGAGGGTGTCGATCAGCTGCGACACCAGGTTCATGTAGTGCTCCGTGCCACCCACCAGCAGGCTGTTCGTCCGGGGATCCACCGTGACGGTCAGTGCGGTCTGCTCGGCCGTGCCGAGGGTCGCCGACGCGAGGGGCTCCTCCGTAGGCGTCCCATTCTCGGCCTTGCCCCGCACCAGAGTATACTGGACCGATCGGGTGGATCCGGTCCCGGCCGTCGGGGTCATGCGGAACATCTGGGTGATCACCTCCGCCATCTGTCGGGCATCGGCATTCTGGAGGGCGAAGACCTTGATCTTGGCCAGCTGGGGTGAGCTGGCATCCATGCGCTGGATGATCTGCTCGATCAGCCCCATGTAGTCGACCGGCCCGGAGACGACGAGGGAGTTCATCCGCTGGTCCGGTGTGATGAGCACCGATTCCTTGAGCGCGGCTGTGACCAGCTCTTGTCCCTCGGTCGTCCGGGTGATGAACTGGAGAACGGACTGCGCATTGGGCGCCTGGTCGTTGAGCGGGGCGGGTTTGGTGTTCAGCGCCGTGTTCAGGATGCCTGCCAGGGACTCGGCCCGGGCAAACTGGAGAGGGAACACCTTGATCTCACTGACCTTGGCCACCTGGTCGGTATCCAGTTTCTGGACCAGCTGACCGATCCGCTGGGCATCGGTCTCGCCGCAGGACACCACGATCGCGTTGATGCGCTCATCCGCAGTGACCGTGATCGGTACCACCTGGTTTGGGAGGTTGTCGCGGAACAATCCCCGGACCGTGGCGACCACCTTCGTGGCGTCGGCCTTCTGGAGCGGGAAGACGTGGATGGCGATGCCGGTCTCCGCGGGATCGCTGTCGAGCTTCTCGATCAGACCGGCAACCGTGCTGAGATCCTCGACCGTTGCGCCGACGAGGAGGGCATTGATCCACTGGTCGGCGATGATGGTGATCGGATCGACCGGCTCACCCCGGACCTTGGGTGGGCGATTCGCGAAGATCGGCTGGAGTGTGGCCTGGAGCTTGAGGGCCGTGGCTTTCTTCAGGGGGAACACCCGGAAGTTCAGCTTCGAGAAGACGCTCTCGCCGTCCATCTGCGGGAGCATCCGATCCATGAGGTCGAACGCCTCCTTCCCACCGGTGACGATCAGGGAGTTGATCCGATCGTCGGCGAGGACCGTGGTGGCGATGGTCCGCTCGTTGGCGTTGACCGCGACGGCATCGGCCGTGCGTTTGGCCTGGAAGAACTGCTGGAGGGTGGCCGCCAGGGTGCTGGCGCGGGCGTTCTTGAGCGGGTAGAGGCGGACGTCCGCGTTGGCGGCGAGATCCTTGGTGTCGAGACGCTTCACCACCTCACGCACGATGCCGAGGTTCTCGGGACTCGCGCTGACGATCAGCGTGTTGGACCGGGGATCGACGCTGACCGAGAGGATGTCGCGGCTCGAATTGCCGGCCCTCGCCGTGGCATTGGCTGGGCGACCCGGACGATAGAGGCCCTGGTCGACGAGGGACTTCAGGATCGTCGACACCCGGGCGGCGTCGGCGAACTCGAGCGTGAACATCTCGAACACGCCTCCGGCAATGGTGGGTTCCTGGTCGACCTTGGCGACCAGCTCCCGGACGAGTTCGAGGTTCTCCTTGCTGGCGGAGATGATGAGCGCGTTGTTGAGGGCATCGGTCTCGACCTTGATCTGGTCGCTGGGAAGCGGAGTACCTCCGGGCAGCAGCTGCGCCTTCTGACGGGCTGCGAAGAGGCTCTCGAGCATGGTGGCCACCCGGGCGGAGTCGTTGAACCGCATTGGAATCACCGTGAGGGTCAGCGCCGGGTTGTCCTGCTTGGCGTCGAGGCGCTTCAGGAGATCGTCGAGCGTCCGGTTGTCCTCCTGGCTGGCAGCCACGAGGAGGGAGTTGCTCCGGGTGTCGGCAAGGATGATCGGTTTGTTGCGCTGCAGGTCCGCGGTGCGGATGGCGGCGTAGCGCTGCTCGAAGAGGGTTGCGAGGGTGCTGGCCACAACGCGGGCGTCGGCAAACTCGAGCGGGATGAGACGGACCCGCCCGCTCAGAGCCGGCGCCGCCTGGTCGAGCTGCCTGGCCAGGGTCTGCACCAGTTCAAATCCCTCCCGGGCACCGCCGACGAGGAGCGCAT
>CAZZKQ010000548.1:0-2576 GCA_964654875.1 uncultured Verrucomicrobiota bacterium
GCCGAGGCGGGAGCCGCCTGAGAGGGTCCGAACCGGAGTCGGCCAACGCAGTGCTCAGAGCTTGCCCGCGAGGAGCTGGATGCCGTCGCCCATCGCCCGGTCGAGGCGAGCGAGGGCCACGGCATAGTCGCGCAGGGCCTGGGCATGCACCGTGCGGGCCTCGGTGAGCGCCGTCTGGGCCGACAGGACATCCAGCTGGGTGCCCGATCCAGCGTCGTTCCGGGCCATCGCGAGGCGGACCGCCTCCTCCGCCTGTTCGATCACCTTCTGCTGGGACGCGAGGACCTCGCGCGCCTCGATGAAGGTGGAGTGGGCGGTCCGGACCTCGAGGTCGATCCGACGGACGGTGTCGTCCTGGTCGATCCCGGATTTCGCCAGCCGCGCCTTTGCGGCGTCGACCCGCCCCTTGGTCAGACCGAAATCGAGGATGCTCCAGTTGAACTGCGCCCCGGCGGTCCAGCCGTCGAGGACCAGCGAGAGGTCATCCGAGAACACACGACTCTGCCCCTGGTATCCGCCGGCGATCCCCACGGAGGGGTAGTAGTTGGCCTGGGCCTGGGTGACGTCCTCCTTCCTCAGTCGGCGGTCCATGGCGCGGACGGTCAGCTCGGGGCGCTGGACCCGGGCCTTGGCGATGGCCATGGGGAGGGTGATGTCGAAGGGTTCCGCGGCGAGGCGGTCGGAGAGCTGCAGCGGGATGCTGTCGAGGCTGTTGGTCGGGATGTTCCAGCCCAGGAGCGTGGCGAGGGTGTCCCGCGAGATGCGGAACGCGTTCTCGGCGCGGATCAGTCGGGGTTTGGCGTTGGCGAGTTCGACCTCGGCCCGCAGGACGTTGAACCGCGGGGCCGTCCCGGCGTCGAAGCGCCGCCTCTGGTCCAGGAGCTCCTTCTCGAGCAGCGCCACCGACGCCTTCTGGGTCTGGATCTGCTCCATCGAGAGCAGGACGTCGTCGTAGGCCACCTTGATGGAGAGGAGGGCGTCCGCGACGGTTGCCTGGAACTGGGCGAGGGCGGCCTCGCGGGTGAGCCCGGCGGACCGGACCCTGGACCGGATCCCACCGCCGGCATAGAGGGGCTGGCTCACCAGGATGTTGGCGTTCCAGAACTGGTCGTTGCGCAGGCGGAAGCCGAAGGACGGCGTCTGGACGGACTCGATGTTGCCGTCCCCGATGGCGAGATAGGAGGCCGCCCCCGTGATCCGTGGCAGCATGGCGGACCGGAGCTGCAGGGAGACCCCGTAGGATTCCTGGATGTCCTGGCGCCCCTTCAGGATGGCCGGACTCTGGCGCAGGGCGACCTCCAGCGCCTCGTTCAGGCTCAGGGCGTTCGTCGGCCAGGAGTCCGCGGGAGACGTGGGGGCGGCCGCCGCGACGGTGGCGATCCGGAGGCCCAGGCCCACCAGCAGGCCCAGCAGGAGGTTCAGATATCGGAGGGACATGGCGTTCAGAAGGCGGTCGGGACCGGGTTGTGAGGGTCGTCTGGTCCACGTCCGCCCGCCAAGCAACTTGTGCGCTGGATCCTCTTCCGCGTGTGAGTTGGGGGTTGAGTGGGCCGCCTGCGTGCAGGAGGGTTCTGACATGTTGACCGCGGACTCAGGTGCCTCGCTCCCTACCGGATCCGGACTGCGGATCGCCATTGTCGCCTCGCGGTACAACACCCAGTACGTCGACGGCATGCTGGAATCCGCCCGGGAGACGCTCCGGGCCGCCGGCGCGCCGGAGCCCGAGGTGGTCCGGGTCCCGGGGGCCTGGGAAATCCCGGTCGCCGCCGCAGCCCTCGCACGGCGTCTGATCCATCCGCCGGACGCCGTCATCTGCCTCGGCCTGATCCTGCGGGGTGAAACCTCCCATGCCGACCACATCGGCGAGGCGGTCAGCCATGGCCTGATGCGGCTCTCGCTCAAGACCGGGGTCCCGATGATCCATGAGGTGCTGACGGTCACGGGGGTGGAACAGGCGCGGGTCCGGTGTCTGGACCCGAAGACCAACCGCGGACGCGAGGCGGCGCGCACCGCACTCGAGATGGCGCATCTCCTGGGGACGTTGTCCCCGAGGTGACCCGACCCTCCCGGCGTCATGCACCTCCGGCTCCCGACTCCTCCGTGGATTCAGAGGGTGTCCTCTCCGGAGGCAGTGATGGGGGTCCTCCTCCTCCTGGCCTGGGTTGGGTGTTCCCGACGCGGGGACCCGGTCGCCACCCCGCCGCCCGTGGAGCAGGCCTCCACTTCAACGCCGTCCCCCTCGGTCCCCGCGTCGGACGACCGGATCCCACGGCAGGGAGGTCCCGCGGGCTATCTTGGTTCCGAATCGTGCAAGGAATGCCATGTCGACCAGTTCCAGTCCTGGCATCGGACGTATCATCGGACCATGACCCAGCGGGCCTCCCCGGAGACCGTGCGGGCGAATTTCAGGAATGTGGTCCTCACCAACGACGGCACCCGCTTCCGGCTGTCGCAGGAGGGACAGGCCCTCAAGGTCCGCCTGGAGAAAGTGGACCCGGGTCCACCATCCGGCGCGGGTGCGCCGGTCCTCGACACCGAGGTGACCCTCGTGACGGGGTCCCATCACATGCAGGTGT
>CAZZKQ010000549.1:0-2558 GCA_964654875.1 uncultured Verrucomicrobiota bacterium
CCCGTCCTGGGGCTTCGACGGCAGTTCGACCCGTCAGGCCGAGGGACGCAGCTCGGATTGCATGCTCAAGCCTGTCGCCGTCTATCCGGATTCGACCCGGAAGAATGGTGCCCTGGTGATGTGCGAGGTCATGATGCCGGACAAGAAGACCCCGCATCCAAGCAATGCCCGCGCGACGATCCTCGACGATCCGGACGCGTGGTTCGGATTCGAGCAGGAGTACTTCCTCTACCAGGATGGTGTGCCGCTGGGATTCCCCAAGGACGGGGGCTTCCCCTATCCCCAGGGCGAGTATTACACCGGTGTCGGCTACAAGAATGTCGGCGACATCGCCCGTGAGATCGTCGAGGAGCATCTCGACCTCTGCATCGATGCCGGGATCAACCACGAGGGCATCAATGCCGAGGTGGCCAAGGGACAGTGGGAGTTCCAGATCTTCGGCAAGGGATCGAAGACCGCCGCCGACCAGGTCTGGGTGGCCCGCTACCTCCTCCTGCGTCTCTGCGAGAAGTACTGTGTGGACGTCAATTTCCACTGCAAGCCGCTGGGCAAGGACGTGGACTGGAACGGTTCCGGCATGCACACGAACTTCTCGACCAAGCATCTCCGCGACGTGGGCGGCAAGGAGTACTTCGAGTCGTTGATGGCCGCGTTCGACAAGTACAAGAACGAGCACATCGCCGTGTACGGCCCCGACAACCATCTGCGTCTGACGGGTCTCCACGAGACCCAGTCGATCGACAAGTTCAACTACGGTGTGGCCAACCGCGGAGCCTCCATCCGCGTTCCCCACAGCTTCGTGGACAACAACTACCGCGGCTACCTCGAGGATCGCCGTCCGAACTCCCAGGGTGATCCGTACCAGATCGCGAGCCGCGTGCTTCAGACGATCGCCACGGTGCCGCTCAAATAACCGAAGCAACTCTCTCTACAGGCGCGGGGATTCCTCCCCGCGCCTTTTTGTTTTCCGGCACGCCCGGTCTCCCGAGCCGATCAGGCCGAATAGTCGAGGTACACCGTCTTGGTCCGGGAGTAGAAGTCGAGCGAGGCCGTGCCCTGTTCCCGGAAGCTGTCGGTCGAGCTCTGTTTGACGCCGCCGAAGGGGGCCTGGAGCTGGAGCCCTGTGCTGATCTGATTGACCTTCACCACCCCGCATTCGATGCGCTCCGCGTAGACCATGGCCTTCCTGTAGTCACGGGTCACCACGCTGGCGCTGAGGCCGTAGGGAACCCCGTTGGCCACCTGGAGTGCCTCGTCGAAACTGTCGACCGCCATGACCGCGACGACCGGGCCGAAGATCTCCTCCTGGGCGATCCGCATGGACGGGGTCACGTCGGAGATGACCGCCGGTTCCATGAACCATCCGTGGGCGTGGGTTCCCTGATCGAGGCGACGCCCGCCCCAGACCCTTCGGGCTCCTTCCTTGAGCGCGGTTTCGATGGCCTCGAGATTGCCCGAAAGCTGGGCCTCGTTCACGGCGGGTCCCATCTGGATCCCGGCCTCGAGTCCCGGCCCGACCTTCCAGTTCCGGGCGAGGTCGGTGAGCTTCTGGGTGAATGCCTCGGCGACGGGTCGCTCGACGAGGACCCGGCTGGTGGCGGTGCAGGCCTGTCCGGTGAGTCCGAAGCCTGCGATGGCGACGAGGCGTGCCGCGAGGTCGAGGTCGGCGTCGGCCAGGACAAGGGTCGGGTTCTTCGACCCCATCTCGAGCTGGCAGCGGATCATGCGGGGCGCCACCGCCTCGTAGAGTCGTTTGCCCACCGCATGGGATCCCGTGAAGCTGACGGCCTGGATCTTCGGGTTCCGGGTGATCTCCGCACCGAAGGCGGCTGCGTTGCCGGTCACGACGTTCAGGACCCCCGCAGGCAGACCGGCCTCGAGGAGCGCCTTGGCGATCTCCAGCGTCATGGCCGGCGCCGCGGAGGCGGGCTTGAGGACGACGGTGTTGCCGCAGACGAGGGCGGGCGCGAGCTTCCATGCAGGGATCGCGATCGGGAAGTTCCAGGGCGTGATCAGCGCAACCACGCCGAGAGGTTCCCGTCGGGTGTACATCAGGTTGCCCGGCAGCTCGTGGGGCAGGGTCTCGCCGCCATGGACATAGCTCAGTCCGCCGTGGAACCGGAAGATGTCGGCGGCCCGTTGGACCTCTCCGGTGGCTTCCGCCAGGGTCTTTCCCTCCTCCCGGACCAACAGTTCCGCCAGCGCGGGCTTGCGGGACTCCAGGATCTGGGAGGCCTTCGACAGGAAGCGTCCGCGGGCCACCGGTGACAGGGCGGCCCACTTCGGAAAGGCCGCCGTTGCCGCCGCGATGGCCTGTGCGGACTCCGACTCGCCGGCCGATGCGTACTCGGCGACGACGTCTCGCGTGTCGGCGGGGTTCCGTGTGGTGAAGCGGTTGCCTGAGGCCGAGGGGATCCAGCTCCCGTCGATGAGGAGGTCGTAGCGGTTCATCGTTGGGAGGCTAGATCCGCGGAGGCCGGCGGGTCGAACCGGAATCCGTCATCCGTCCCGGGCGAAACAGATTCCCCTCGCCGGCTGCCCGGCGCTAGGGTCTCAGC
>CAZZKQ010000550.1:0-2553 GCA_964654875.1 uncultured Verrucomicrobiota bacterium
GTGGTCGTGCACGGGCTGGGGGATTCCATGGAGGGGAGGCGCTGGCTCCCGGAGATGCTGGAGGTCGACGACCTGAACTACCTGCTCGTCAATGCGCCCGACGACTATTTCGGGGGATTCTCGTGGTACGACCTGTCCGGGGGGGATTCGGGTCCGGGGATCCTGAGGAGCCGAGATCTCCTCGTCCGGCTGCTCGACGCCCAGGTCGAGGCCGGGTTTCCGTCGGAACAGACGGCCCTCCTCGGATTCTCCCAGGGATGCCTGATGACGATCGACGTCGGCTTCCGCTATCCGCGGCGGCTTGCGGGCCTGGTCGGGATCAGCGGATACGTCTGGGATCCGGAGACTCTCCTTCGGGAACGGTCCCCGGTCGCCACGCGTCAACGCCTGCTCTTCACCCACGGAAGCCGGGATCCGTTGATTCCCTGTGCCGACGTGAAGGAACAGGTGGACCTGCTGATGGCGGGAGGACTCCCCATCACCTGGCGGGTCTTCGACAAGGTCCACACCGTGGCGGGTGCGGCGGAGGTCGACCTCATCCGCTCCTTCCTGCAGGAACCGGTCCGCGCCTCCGACTGACTGACCCCCGATCCGAATCCATCCGTTCCCGCGCAGGTCTGGAGACCCGCTGGGGAACAGATTTTGACACAGCCCGCCGTTTCCAGTTGCTTCACCGCGGTCCGATCATGCGTTCCTCCCTCCGCCGTTCCGTCCTGTCCCTGCTCGCGATCCTCGCCAGCAGCATCCCGACCCTGGCGATCCCCTTCGTCCAAGGCTTCACCCCGAACGTGGGGCCACCCGGAACCCTGGTCACCCTGACCGGCAGCGGGTTCAGACCCACGGCGGCCCTGCCGATCGTCCAGTTCGGCACGATTGCCGCGAGCCTGATCAGTGCCACGGCGAACACGATCGTCGTGGTCGTGCCGGAGGGGGCGACGATCGGGCCCATCACGGTCACCGCCATGCCGATCGGCAACGGGCAGTACACCACCCCGGGCTACTTCTACCTCCCGCCCCGGGTGACGGATTTCGGCACCCGGATGATCGGTGGACCCACCATCGAGTTCGAGAAGCCCGTCGTGGCCTCCCCCGGAGCGACCCTCACCGTCGTCGGCGCCAACTTCTACGTCCCGAACTACCCACGGCTCCTGGTCCGGGTCGGGGAGATCCCGGTCACCGCAACCGTCACCGCCGACTCCCAGATCCAGGCCACCCTGCCCCAGTGGATCGAGACCGGGCATGTCTCCGTCCATACCGAGGTCGGCGGCACCACCAACCTGCAGCAGCTCGTGTATGGCCCCCCGCTGATCTCACGGTTCACCGCCACCGCCATGGGCGGCGACACGATCGAGGTGCATGGGTACAATTTCCGGACGAAGGACGCCAAGGAGCTGGAACTGCGGATCGGCGGGGCGAAGGCCACGGTCGATGTCCTGTCGAACACCAACCTGACCGCCGTCGTGCCGAATGCCTCGATCAACGGTCCGCTCGAGCTCCGGGTCCCGGGCGGGGCCTTCATCACCCCGTCCCACATCGTGATCCGTCCCCGCATCACGGGGTTCACGCCGGAGACAGGCGCCGCGGGCACGGTCGTGAAGATCGACGGCAGCGGATTCAACGGAACGACACGGATCGACTTCGGCTCCCTTCCCGCCGCCGCGTTGAAGATCGTCAACACCATGCAGGCCGAAGCCACCGTCCCGGCCGGCGTCCAGACCGCCGCCCTCACGCTGGTCACCACCAACGGCACGGCAGTGTCGACCGCCCTGTTCTACGGGACGCCCCGGGTGGATTCGTTCTCGCCGGCCTCCGGACGCCCCGGCACCCAGGTCATCCTGGCCGGACTCAACCTGAGCGGAGCCACCGGACTCACCCTCTCGGGTCTGTCCCTGACCGGGTTCGAGGTGCTCGACAACCGGCAGATCCGCTTCGAGATCCCGGCCGGGGCCACCTCCGGACGCGTCCGGGTCACCACGCCGGGTGGCAGCGCCACCTCCGAGACGACCTTCGTCGTCCGCGGGCCCGAACCCACGGTCACGAGCATGTCGCCCGGAGAGGGCGGACCGGGCACGACCGTGACCCTCCTGGGATCCAACCTCGCCGCCGTCACGAACGTCACCTTCAACGGCGTCCGGGCCTCCTTCACCGCCACTTCGGCGACCACCCTCGAGACCGTCGTTCCCTCATCCGCCACCACCGGCGTCGTCCGGGTCTCGTCTCCCGACGGCGTCGCGGATTCCCCCAGGGCCTTCATCGTCGGCACCTCGGCCGACGTCCGGGTCACCCTCTCGGCGAGCCCCAATCCCGCCGTCGCCTACGGCAGCGTCCTGTTCAATCTGCAGGCCTTCAACAACGGGCCCCTCACCGCCAAGGACACCGCCGTCGAGTTCGTGATTCCCGAGGGCATGACCCTCATCGAGACCACCGGCGCCATCACGCCGTCGGTGGTGGGACAGAAGCTGACCTGGCAGCGGGGCGCCTTCGGGCCCAACGACGTCTTCCTTGCGGGAGTCCGGGTCGTGCAGCACGTCGCCGAACCGCGCGACCACGCGC
>CAZZKQ010000551.1:0-2552 GCA_964654875.1 uncultured Verrucomicrobiota bacterium
CGGGCGTCCAGAAGGACGCTTGCCCTTCCGGGGCCGCGGCGCCGAAAATCCCGGAATGCTGATCCGAGCCCTGGTCCTGTTCCTCGCCACCGCAGGCTTCCTGACCGGTGCCGACTGGCCGGGCTTTCTCGGTCCCACAGGGGACAACCGTTCGCCGGAGACCAACCTGATCCGGTCCTTTCCGGCATCGGGGCCCACCGTGGTGTTCGACCTCGCCGTGGGCACGGGCTATGCCGCCCCATCGGTTGCCGGGGGCCAGCTGTTCCTCTTCCACCGGGTCGGCGCGACCGAGATCCTCCAGGCGATGGATCCGGTCTCCGGACGGGTCCTGTGGACCAACGGCTATCCGACCGCATTCCAGGACCCCTACGGATACAACAACGGGCCCCGCTGCGCGCCGCTGGTCTCCAAGGGCACCGTCTTCACCTATGGGGCCGAGGGGAAGCTGAGCGCGTTCGACACCGCGACAGGACGTCTCCGGTGGCAGCGCGACACGGCCAAGGACTTCGAGGTCCCCGAGGCGTTCTTCGGGGTCGGGTCCTCCCCAATCCTCGAAGGGGGACGACTGATCGTGATGGTGGGGGGGCAGCCTGATTCCGGGGTCGTGGCGTTCGACCCCGAGACCGGTGCGACGGTCTGGGCCTCGGTCGGGGAGAAGAACTGGCAGGGTCAGCCCATGCTCGGCTGGCCGGGTGAGGCCCCGATCCAGTGGAAGCGCTGGGAGAAGCAGGCGAGCTACGCCTCCCCCGTCGCCACCACCCTCAATGGAAAACGCGTGGTGCTGTGTCTCATGCGACAGGGCCTCGTCGGCGTCGACCCCGTCCAGGGACAGGTCCTGTTCCAGCGCTGGTTCCGCGCCCGGGTGGAGGAATCCGTCAACGCCGCCAACCCGGTCGTCCTTGGCAATGACATCCTGGTGTCCAGCGCCTACTACCGCACGGGATCCCTCCTCCTCCGGGCCACCGGTGCCCCGATGGGCCTCCAGGAGGTCTGGCGGGGGCTCGGACTCGAGATGCACTGGAGCACCCCCGTCCGGGTCGACGGCCACCTCTACGGCTTCAGCGGACGCAACGAGCCGGATTCCGTGTTCCGATGCCTCGACCTCGCCACCGGCAAGGTGGCCTGGGAACGCGACGAGCGCTGGGGAAAGTCTGGCTCCAAGCAACCTCCCGTGTTTGGACGCGGTTCCCTGATCTGGGCCGATGGCGTCCTCTACGCCCTGGGCGAGGGGGGCCTCGTGGGGATCTTCCAGGCGGACAGCCAGAAGTGTCAGGAACTCGCCCGTTGGCAGGCACCCTCGCTGCACTATCCCTGCTGGGCGGGACCCGTCCTCTCGGACGGCCGACTCTACCTGCGGAGCGAGGACCGACTGGTGGCCCTCGATCTCCGACGCCGCTAGGCGTCCAGATCGAGACCGGGGCGGCGTCGACCGCGACGTCCTAGAATGCCACTTCCGGATGCGGCTGGTGGTCGTGGTTCCAGCGCCGCCGGTTCGCCTCCGTGTCCTCCACCAGCTGGGGGTTCCGGATGCCGACCACGTGGCCGTCCGCGAACAGGACATTCGCGCCGCCGTTGTGACGCTGCTTCGACGGCAGGCTGCTGATCGACAGCAGGAACGAATAGTACTGGGGGAAGCCAGGCTGGGGCATGGAATCGGCCACCGCGATCATGTCGGCCGGAGCCACCACCCGTTCCTCGCGCACCTGGGGCACCTCCTCGCCCGGTGCCACCACAAAGCCCAGGCCGAGATTGTCCTGCCACCGGGTCTTCCCGGCCGACCCGATCCCGAACCCGTTGTAGCCGTAGCTCACGCCCACGATCTTGTCGGGCCCGGTCGGACCCCGCATGTAGGCATTGCCGAACATCCAGACGATCGCTTTGTCGACGGGCCACTCGCCCTTGAAGGTCGGACAGCGCATCAGATTGGTCGTGTTGCCGTGATGCGGGGCGATGGAGGTGAACCACGTGTTGGTCGAGTTGGCATCGACCGTGTAGGGGTAGACCCGGTGCTCCTGGGTGTACATCGACAGCGCGAGGCCGACCTGTCTCAGATTGCTCCGACACTGGGTGCTGAGGGCGGCGCTCTTGGCCCTTGAGAGGGAGGGCAACAGGACGGCCGCCAGGATCGCGATGATCGCGATGACCACCAGAAGCTCGATCAGGGTGAACCCCGATCGGATCGCCAGCGGGCTGTTGCGATGCGCCTTCATCCGGCCTCCTCCTGATACCTAGCCATCGATTCCGGAAAGGAAAGGGGAACCTCGGTGTGTCTGGATCCCCTGCCCCTCGCGGCGGCCGGGTTGGAACCCTAGAGGATTGCCCGGATCGGCTGGACTTCCTCCACCCCGACCAGCTTCTGGTCCAGTCCCCCGTAGAAGTAGCTCAGCTGGTTGGGATCGAGCCCCATGAGGTGCAGCACCGTGGCGTGCAGATCCTTCACATGGAGCCGGTCCTCCACGGCGGCCGACCCGAGCTCGTCGGTCTGCCCCACGCTCACGGAGATGCTCCGGTCTCTGTGCAGTCCATGTGTACGACTCTTACTGCGGATGTAA
>CAZZKQ010000552.1:0-2550 GCA_964654875.1 uncultured Verrucomicrobiota bacterium
CGGCGGCATGGAGGCGGACGACCACCTCGCCGGCGTGCGGCGTCGGTTGGGGCACGGTGTCGACGACCAGTTCCTGGACGCCACGGAGGACGGCAGCTTTCACGGTGAGGAGCCTAGGCACCCGGACCGTCGGTGGCGAGCCCCGCGACTCACTTCAGCCGGAGGAAATTGGCCAGCAGGGTCTTTCCGTTCTCGGTGAGGATGCTCTCGGGGTGGAACTGGACGCCCCAGATCGGCAGCGAGGTGTGACGGACGCCCATCACCTCGCCCTCCTGCGTCCAGGCCGTCACCACCAGTTGCGGGGGCAGGGTATCCCGCCGGGCCACCAGCGAATGATAGCGGGTGGCGTTGAAGGGGTTGGGCATGCCCTCGAAGAGATCCAATCCATCGTGGAGGATCGGCGAGGTCTTGCCATGCATCATGCGATGGTTCACCACGACCTCGGCTCCGAAGGTATGGGCGATGCACTGGTGGCCCAGGCACACCCCAAGGATGGGGACACGGCGGTCGGCGAAGGCCCGGATGATCTGATTGGAGAGACCCGCCTCGCGTGGGGAACACGGTCCCGGTGAGATCAGGACCCGCTCGGGTCGGAGGGCCAAAGCCTGCTCGACCGAGACCTGGTCGTTCCGGTGCACCTCCATGACCACGCCCATCTCCCCCAGGTACTGCACCAGGTTGAAGGTGAACGAGTCATAGTTGTCGATGACCAGCAGCATCGAGTGGAGGATATGGGGGACGTCCATCGATTGAAAGCCGCAGACGGTGGATTTCGGCGGCCACCAGCCGCAGACCCACCTCATTCGGGGTCCGGATGCCCGGAGGTGGGGATTCGGACTTGGCACTCCGGGGAAACCGCTCCAATAAATGCGCCCATGGCAACGCGGCCCCCTGTCACCTTCACCGGCACCTCCCCGTCGGACGTCTCCCATTTCATCCGTCACCAAGGCATCGACCTGAGCCTTTTCCGGAGGGTCGTTGTCGATCCCACCCAGACGCGCGTTCTGGACGTCAACCGGAGCGAGCTCCGGTTCCCCGGCATCAGCTATGGCAATCCCCTGCTGCCAGTCATTCTGAAGGAGGCCGGCGCCTCCTTCGATCCTTCGGTGCTCGATTCACCGCCCCCGACGCCGGACCAGATCCGGGATTTCCGGGTCTCCGCCACCTACCCCTGGGCTCACGACCGGATCGCCTGAGGCGACGGATGGTGTTTGGTCTCGGCAGCTCCCGGGCATCCCCGCATTCTCCGGAATCCCTATGATCCGATCCGGAATCCTCAACCCACACCTTCTGGGGCTCATGGCCCGGCTCCGACACACCAACACGGTCGTGGTCGCCGATTCGATGTTCCCGTCGTGGCCAGGAATCGAGACGGTGGACCTTGCCCTGATCTACGGGGTGCCCACGATTCCTCAGGTCCTGCAGGCACTCCTGTCCCAATGGCATGCCGGCCGGGCATGGATGGCCGAGGAGTTCCTCCAGAAGAACGAGGAAGCGACCCGGGATGAGTTCAGGACCGCGCTCGGGACGGTGCCCATCGAGTTCGAACCCCACCTGGAGTTCAAGCGGCGGGTTCCCGGGGCGATCGGCCTCATCCGGACCGGAGAGTGCCGGGTCTACACCAACCTGATTCTCGAATCGGCCTGAGCCCTGCCCCCTCTGGGGCTTTCGGGGCACCCGACACACGGGGCTTCATCCCCCTGCGGCCCGGACGGTGTTCGACAGGAGCATGGCGATCGTCATGGGGCCAACCCCGCCCGGATTCGGAGTGATGAGACCCGCCTTGGGCTGGACCTCGGCAAAGGCGACATCCCCGACCAGCCGGGTCCCCGTCCGACTCGTGGGATCCGGGATGCGATTGACGCCGACGTCGATGACCGTGGCGCCGGGCTTCACCATGTCGGCCTTCACGAACTCCGGGACACCCATGGCGGCGATGAGGATGTCGGCCCGACGACAATGAGCGGCCATGTCGCGGGTTCCGCTGTGGCACACCGTCACGGTGCAGTTCGCATGCCGCCCCTTCTGGACGAGGATCGAGGCCATGGGTTTGCCAACGATGTTGCCGCGTCCCAGGACGACCACCTCGGCACCGTCGAGGGTGACACCGGAACGGATCAGCAGCTCATGGACGCCACCCGGGGTGCAGGGGACGAAGCCGGTGGGATCCCCCAGCAAGAGCTTGCCCACGTTCAGCGGATGGAATCCGTCGACATCCTTCGCGGGCGACACCTCGGCGAAGACGACGGCCTGATCCATGTGTCGCGGCAACGGGGCCTGGACCAGGATTCCGTGCCACCGGGGGTCGGCATTCAGGGATCGGATCAGCTCGAGGAGGCTTTCCTGGCGGGCGGTCTCAGGCAGGACCAGCGTCTGGGAATGGAATCCCAGCTCCTCGGCCCGCTTCTCCTTCATGGAGACGTACACCTGTGAGGCGGGATCCTCCCCCACGCGGATGAAGACCAGTCCGGGCACCACACCACGGGCCTTCAGGGTCGCAACCCGCTGACCGGTCTCGGAATGGATCTGGGCGGCAATGGCACGCCCGTC
>CAZZKQ010000553.1:0-2547 GCA_964654875.1 uncultured Verrucomicrobiota bacterium
TGAGACACTGCCCCTTTCTCCGGTGAGGGGTCCAAATCTTCCGACTCGGCACCGATGCCCTTGGACGTTCCTCTGACGGCGGAGCTCCCGCGGCGTCGGCTTCGCCGACACCGGATCGGGGCGGCCCTGATCTCCGTCGGACTCCTCGGCTCCATCCTCTGGCGTCTCCATCCGGGCCGCCTGACGGAAGTCTTGAGCCATCTCCGGCCCCTGCCTCTCGTGGGGGCTTTGGGCTGCGTCATGACGGCCGGTGCGCTGATGGCCCTGCGTTGGGGTTGGATGCTCCAGGCCCAGGGGATCCGGGATGGTTTCATGGCCGCCTGGCGGGGAACCCTCGTGGGCAATGCACTGAGCGCGGCCCTGTTGGGGGCCCTGTTGGGGGATGTCGCGAAGTCGGGCTGGTATGCCCGACGGGAGAGGCATCCCTATGGCCGAGTGCTGCTGGCCTGCGGGCTCGACCGGGCCTGTGGGGGTGTCGGACTGGTCCTCTACGGGGCCCTCAGCCTGACAGCGGCCCTGGTTTGGGGAGGAGGATTGAACCTGGGTCTCCCTGAGGGGACCCCTTGGAAGACGGGCGCACTGACCCTCCTCGTGCTGATCGTCCTGATGGGCCTGCTGCTCCGTTCCACGCGTCGGCGTCTGGAATCGCGACTCCAGACCGGGATGGCCCAATGGCGGGAAACACGACGGGCCCTTGCAAACCGACCTTGGATCCTGTTCGGGGCAATCGGGATCAGCGTCATCGCGAACCTGCTGGTGGGGGGGACACTGGCCTGTGCCCTCGCCGCAGCGGCCCCGGGACCGTTGCCGTGGGCCAGCCTGCTCTGGACCTTCCCTGTGATCGGTCTCGCCGCCTCGATGCCCTTCACCCTCGCCGGAGCCGGAACACGCGAGAGTGCGGCCATCACGATCTGGGCCGCGTTCCACATCAGCGCCCCCGTCGCCGTCATGGCCTCACTGGTCACGCTGGCAGCCACCCTGGCCGGGGCGCTCCCGGGAGGATTCCTGTTCTGGTCCCACCGGGATGCCGGATCAGGACCCCGCGGATGATCCGCCCTGGGATCGATCCAGAGTCCATTCCGAAGTTTCGAAAGTGGATTTGGAGGTGGTCGATGCAGGCCCGGTTCGCTTTTCTTGTCCGGTGAGCAAGCGCAGAACCTCCCTACGTCGGACGACATCCGAAACCGACATCCGACTCACCCTGGTGATCGACGGATCCGGCAGATCGGACATCCGGACGGGGATCGGGTTCTTCGACCACATGCTGATCGCGTTCGCGAAACACTCCATCTGCGACCTGAAGCTCACCTGCAAGGGGGATCTCCACATCGATGCCCACCACACGGTGGAGGATTGCGGTCTGGCCCTGGGAATGGCGTTCCGGGAGGCCCTCGGCGACAAGAAGGGACTCCGCCGCTACGGCACCGGCTTCGACCCCCGAAACCCCTTCACCGGAGAGGCCTATGTCCCCATGGACGAGTGTCTGGCCCGCTGTGTGATCGACTTCAGTGGTCGTCCGTTCCTGGTCTGGAAGGGGCTGGATGCACTGGCCCACAGGAAGATCACACCGGCAGAGCAGACGCAGGACATGTCCTCCGCCTTCCGGTTCGGACTGGCACGGGAGTTCTTCCAGGGGTTCACGAACGAATCGAAATGCAATCTCCACCTCGAACTGATCGACGGTGGAGAGCCTCACCACGTCGTGGAGAGCCTCTTCAAAGCCTTCGCCCGGGCGGTGGATTTCGCCTGCCAGAGGGATCCACGGATCGCGGGCCGGATCCCCAGTTC
The DNA here is from genome assembly GCA_964654875.1 of uncultured Verrucomicrobiota bacterium. GTDB lineage: Bacteria > Verrucomicrobiota > Verrucomicrobiia > Limisphaerales > UBA9464 > UBA9464. The sequence goes on from CAZZKQ010000553.1 coordinate 1,789, forward strand.
AAAAGGGAAACTCTGATTGCAACCCACTGCCCTCCAATGGATTGCAGCATAAATGACCCGTTTTTCAACACTGGGTCATTTATCCTGATGAATTGTTGAAGCCGTCCTGAATATCCGGATTCTTGCGGCGTCCATGCCTGAGCCGTTGAAACGAGACTACCCGAAGACCCCTGACGACGGGTTGGTGGCGTGGGCCCAGGCGGGCGACACGGAGGCGTTCGAGGAGCTCGTTTTTCGGCATCGGGACAAGATCTATGCCCGCGCGTTCATGATGATGCGCCAGGAAGACGAGGCGTTGGACCTCTCGCAGGAGGCCTGGGTGAAAGCCTGGCAGCGTCTGCACCAGTTCCACGGCGAGTCGTCCTTCGCCACGTGGATGACACGGATCGTGATCAACCTGTGTCTCGACCAGATACGGCGTCAGAAGAAGATCCGCTCCGAATCGATCGATCAGCTCGAGGAGGAGGCCGGGGGGGTCGAGCGCCTGATGCCGGCCGAGGAAATCAACCCTACCGAAGGCCTTGAGAAGGGGGAGGTCCGCCGGCGGATCGACGAGGCCATGGGCAAACTGACCCCCGCCCACCGCGCGGTCCTGGTCCTGCATGAATTCGAGGGCCTGCAGTACAAGGAGATCGCCGACCGGATCGGTGTCTCCATCGGGACGGTGATGTCGCGACTGTTCTACGCCCGACGCCGGCTGGCCTCCCTGCTGCAGGGACTCCGGCGCGAACGACAACAGTGAACCCTTTCGTCTTTTTT
>CAZZKQ010000554.1:0-2542 GCA_964654875.1 uncultured Verrucomicrobiota bacterium
CTCAGTCCTGGTTTGCCGTCTCCCGGACGGCGTGGGCGAGCACCTGGGACATCTGGGCGACCAGCTGGCTGACGGTGTCGGCGACCCCCTCGGGATGGACTCCCGGCGATGCGGGCTTCCGGGTGATCCGGATCTCCCCGTCCTTGTAGGTCTTCGAGCCCTCCGACGACGTGACCCGCCACCAGGCGACGAGGGTCCCCTGCCCCTCCGGCGTCACATCCAGTCGTTCGATCGTCACGGACACCGCCCGGCTGACCTCGTCCTTGAGCCAGGAGGACAACCGGATGCTGTCGGTCGGAACGAGCGTCGAAAGATTCTCGGCAAGGCCGCGCTGGATCAGGGAGTCGAGCCGCTCGGCCCAGACCGCGGCATCGAGGTAGACGATCTCGTTGTTGTCCTTGCGGACCGCCATCGAGGCGCGCTGGAGGTATCCGGGGACCCGGACGAGGCCCACCCCGATGCCGGGCGGTTTCGCGAAGGCCTCGGTCGTGGGCGGGGTGGCGATCGGGGACAGGACGAACTGGCGGGGCGTCACCGTGTTGCGTCCCATCAGGCAGCCGGAGGCGACGAGCGCCACGAGGACGAGGGAGGGGGCGAGGGGACGGCGGAGGAGGGCGTTCATGGGGTGTCGGCAGGCGGCTTGCGACCGGTGAGGAGGGCGTTGGGATTCAGCCGGAGGAAGTCCGCGAGCTCGCCGATGGCCCGGGCGGCGGCCGCCAGCTGCTCGAGCGCCGCTGTGACGTCGGTCCGGAACGGGGCGTTGGGACGGATCAGCGCCGACACCTGCTCCAGCCCGCCGGACAGCTTGTCGAGCGTCTTCTGGGCCTGGGTCATCAGCTTCTCGGTCTCGTCCGCCAAGGGATCGACCCGTCCATCAAGGCGCTTCACCAGGGTCCGTCCCTCGGCCAGCAGCTGGCGGAGCTCCGTGAAGGAGTTCGTCAGCTCCGGCGAGCCCACCGCCCGGTTGGCGGACAGCAGCAGATTGGTCAGGCCGGCGTTGATCGCCTTCACATCCAGCTCGGCGAGGCCCTTGTCCACGTGCGACAGCAGCACGCTGACCTTCTCCGAGATCCCCTTGAAGTCGACGCTGCCCAGGTTGCCGAGGAGCTCCTGGATGGTCGACGGCTGGGTCGGGATCTCCAGGTATTCCTTGTGGAGCTGGTGGAAGATCGGAGACGGCGCCTTGGCGACCATGTCCAGCTCCACATGGAGGACTCCCGTCACGAGGCTGTCGGAATCGAGCTTCCCGCGAAGGCCGTTCTCGATGCTGGCCTTCAGGAATACGGGATCGGTCAGATCCAGCCGACCATCGGCCTTCTGCGCCAGGATGTCCTCGTCGATCTCGATGAGCACCGGGTTGGCGAAGTCGTTCGTCGCCTGGTTGTGGAGGATCATGACCTCCTTCACGGAACCGATGGTCACCCCCTGCCACTTCACCGGAGCCCCCGGATTCAGGCCCTTCATGGAGTCGTTGAAGTAGAGGATGAACTCGGTCTTGTCGGAGAAGAGCCGGCCCGATCCGAAGGTGACGATCGCCACCACCGCGAGGGCGAGGCCGGAGACGACGAACAGGCCGATCAGGGTGGGGTTGGCTTTGGTGCTCATGGGTGGATGCGCCTTCGGTCAGTGGGACGCCGGGATTCCGGACGGGTTGCCGCGGCTGAGGAACGTCCGGACCTTGGGGTTGTCCGAATGCAGCAGCTCACGGGGATTGCCCCGTGCCTGCATCGTCCGGGTCTCCGGATCCAGGAAGATCGAGTCGTCGGCAATGGCGAAGATGCTGGCCAGCTCGTGGGTCACCACGACGATGGTGGCCCCCAGACTGTCCCGGAGTTCAAGGATGAGATCGTCCAGGTTGCGGGAGCTGATCGGGTCGAGCCCGGCCGAGGGCTCGTCGAAGAACAGGATCTCCGGGTCGAGCGCCATGGCCCGCGCCAGTCCGGCCCGCTTGCACATGCCGCCCGAGATCTCCGACGGGTAGAAATCCTCGAACCCCTTCAGTCCGACCAGCGCCAGCTTGAGCCGCGCCACCTCCCGGATGTCGGCCGCCGACAGGTCCGTGTACTCGCCCAGCGGCAGGCTCACGTTCTCGAGGAGGGTCATCGAGCTCCACAGCGCCCCACCCTGGAACAGCACGCCGAACCGACGCAGCCGCTGCTGCCGACGGTCGTCCTCCATCGACCAGAAGCTCTGTCCCTCGTAGAGGATCTCCCCCTTGGCCGGACGGATCATCCCGATCATATGCCTCAGCAGGGTGCTCTTGCCGCAGCCGCTGCCGCCCATGATCACGAAGACCGAATGCCGTTTCACCTCGGCCTGGATGTCCCGCATGACCACGTAGTCGCCATACGCCATGGTCAGGTTCCGGATCTCGATCTGGGTGTCGGGGTTCACGCGGGAGATCAGATCTTGAGCGCGTTGCAGAGGACGGCGAAGACGCCGTCGAAGACGATGATGGAGGTGATGCCGGCGACGACCGCCCGGGTGGTCGCCTCGCCGACCGCCGCAGCATTCGACCCGCATTGGATGCCCCGGAGACATC
>CAZZKQ010000555.1:0-2522 GCA_964654875.1 uncultured Verrucomicrobiota bacterium
GCCAGTGGGCGAGATCGAGGCGGTTCAAACGACGGTCCTTGGGCAGCTTGGTGGCGGCCGACAGGGACACCGGGAGTGCGGGTTCGACGATGTCGCCCGTTTCCACCAGGAAGTTCCCTCGGGGCAAGATCCGCACCGTGCGGGGCTTCTCATTGCGCTCGGTCACCATCGACCGCGGAACCGTGGCCTCGAAGTCCGACTTCACCTTGCGAGCGTCCGCCAGACGCTGGCGCAGATCCGCCAGCTCCGGGGCCTTGTCGCGCCAGATCACAAAGAGCTTTTCGCGCTGGGCCGGATCCCTCTTCTCCTCGGGTATCGTGACGAGGTCTGCAATTTCCTTTGTTGGCGGAAAGGCCACCTTGGACCGCAGCGCGTCGGGGTCCGTGGTGCCCCCGATCCGAAAGCAGCCCAACGTGTGGTTCCCGTGCCCGTGGTTCTGCTGGAGCTCCACCACCAGGGTCTCGCCGGGAGCCAGGGTGACCGGATCCCGGAACCCCAGCTGGAGCCGCTGGGGTCGGCCGGCCTCGGGGAGAATCGCCCACCCGTAGCCATCCCCCTTGGCATCGCCGTCGATGGTCGACGCCGCGGTCCATGCCCCGTACGGATTGCTCTCGGCGCTGGCGGCCTGCTCGATGGAGGCGCGGGCCGAGGTGAATGGAATCGTCCGAGGGTCCTTACCCGGGGCTTCGATCCGGGCGACCACCTCGGTCAGGACGAAGTTTCCATTTCCGGCCCGACCCGGCCCCTTGGACGGGAGTGAATCGTCCGGAAGAGCCTCGAGCTGGAGTCCCAGCAGCCGCGCCGGAGCGGCCTGGAACCGCACCCGGTACGTGTCCTTGTCGGGGGCCTTGTCCCCAACCAACACCGAGCGGTCGTCCCGAATCTTGAACGTCGCCTCTCCCTTGCCCTTCACCTCGGTGGGAACCAGGGCCTGCCATCGGGACGTCTGGGCGATCGCCGCGATCTGGTCGGCAACCCAGGCGGCATGGACCGTGGTGAGTTCCGGATGCGACCCCTCATAGTCCTTCCGGAGCGCCTCCACCGTGTCGGCGTTCTGACGCATCCGAGCCGCCTGCTCCTCGGTCGGCACGAACTCCCCATCCGCCCGCCGACCGATCACCGGCTCCTTGATGTCGGCGAAGAACGCCCCCAGTGAATAGAAGTCGCGGGCCGACACCGGATCGAACTTGTGATCGTGACACTGGGCGCAGCCCACGGTCTGTCCCAGCCACACGGTGCCCACGGCCCGGACGCGGTCGGTGAGGTAGCGGGCCTCGTAGTCCTTCTCCTGGGCACCCCCCTCCTCCGTCGTCAGCAGGAGGTGGTTGAACCCCGACGCCACCCGCTGCTCCAGCGTCGCCTCCGGCAACAGGTCGCCGGCGATCTGCTCGATCGTGAACCGGTCGAAGGGCTTGTTCGCGTTGAACGACCGGATGACATAGTCCCGGTAGGGCCAGATGTTCTTCGGGTTGTCGGAATGATAGCCGATGGTGTCGGAAAACCGCACGACATCGAGCCATGCGATCGCCATCCGCTCCCCGTAATGCGGCGAGGCGAGCAGCCGGTCGACCAGCCGCTCATAGGCATTGGGAGCAGTGTCGGCAACGAAGGCGTCGACCTCCTCAGGCTTGGGTGGCAGTCCCAGCAGGTCGAGATACAACCGGCGGATCAGGATCCGACGATCGGCCTCCGGCGACGGTTGGAGCCCGAGGGATCCGAGGCGTTGTCCGACCAGAAAATCGATCGCCGGGACCCCACCGGGAACGGACGGGCGTTTCAGCGGCTGGTAGGCCCAGTGGCCCTGGTATTCCGCGCCTTCCGCGATCCATCTCTGGAGCAGATCCTTCTGCGCGGCGGTGAGGGTCTTGTGCGACTCCTCCGGCGGCATCCGGTCGTCGGGATCCGTGGTGTGGAGACGTTGGACGAGTTCGCTCTCCGAGGGCTTTCCCGGGACGATCGCCCGCTTGCCCGACTTCGCCGGCTTGAGGGCCAGCTCCCGCTGATCGAGCCGAAGCCCGCCCTTCACCTTCTGGGCGTCGGGCCCGTGGCACGCGAAGCAGGTGTCCGACAACAGCGGCCGGATGTCGCGGTTGAACTCGACCTTGTCCGACGTCGCGGCGGATCCCGCCAGATGGCCACTCGCGAGGGCGGCACAGATCCATCGCACGGATCGGGGAGGAACATTCATGGTATGCGGAAAGCGTACGGAGGAGCGTCGGTGAATCCAACGCCAGACTCGTGTCCGTATCTGGACTGCCGTCGATGGAACGGGATTCACCCGCTCTCGAGATGCCACGTTCAACCCGCCCCCGGAGTCTCCGCCACAAACTGCCCCCGCTCGGACTTCCCGATCCGGGCCAGGGCCGTGTGGGCATCATGCTGGAAGCACACCCACGCCTCTTCCCGAAGCGCACGGTCCAACAGCGCCTCCTTCTCCCGCAACAGCGTCTCGGCACAGAGGTCGTACCCCAGGTGATAGGCCAGGGGAACATGGTGGGCGGTCGGCACCACGTCGGTCGGAA
>CAZZKQ010000556.1:0-2518 GCA_964654875.1 uncultured Verrucomicrobiota bacterium
CAGCCGGAGATCGACTTCACCCTCAATTCCGACGGCGCCACGATCTTTGGTGACATCACCCGGAAGAACGTCGGCCAGATGCTCGCGATCGTCCTGGACGGTGTGGTCATCTCCGCCCCACGGATCAATGGACCCATCCTGGGGGGTGCGGGTCAGATCACCGGGTCCTTCACCGAGAAGGAGGCCTTTGAGCTGGCGACCGCCCTCGAGAATCCCCTCGAGGCGCCGCTGCAGATCATCGAGGAGCGCGGCGTGAGTCCGCGTCTCGGCGCCGAGCAGGTCCAGAGCGGCATCCGCGCCTGCCTCATCGCCGTGGGCCTGGTCGCGGCCTTCATGCTGATCTACTACATGCTGGCGGGCCTCGTTGCCAATGTGGCACTGGTCCTGAATGTGCTGATCCTGCTGGCGGTGATGTGTTCGCTGGACGTCACCTTCACCCTGCCGGGCATCGCGGGCATCGTGCTCACGATCGGCATGGCGGTGGACGCCAACGTGCTCATCTTCGAGCGCATCCGTGAGGAGCAGGAGTCCGGCAAATCCGTCCGAGGCTCCCTCAATGCCGGCTACGGCAAGGCGTTCGGAACGATTCTCGACTCCAACCTGACCACGCTGATCTCCTCGATCCTGCTGATCGCCCTGGGAACCGGACCGATCAAGGGCTTCGGCGTCGCGCTGACCGTCGGCCTCGTGGTCTCGATGTTCACCGCACTGACCGTGACCCGGCTGATCTTCGACTTCCTCGTCGCCAAGACCTCCCTGCTGAACAACGGGTTCCGGATGCTGCAGATGTTCCGCGTGCCGTCGATCGGCTTCATGCGGCTGGCGAAGCCGTCGTTCGCCCTCTCGTGGACGATCATCGTGGTGGGTCTGGCCTATGGCATCCTTGGACGCGGAGAGCATCTCCTGGGCATCGATTTTGCCGGTGGTGACACCCTCACCATGAGTTTTGCGCAGAAGGTCGACATCACAAAGATCCGTGACGCGATGACCAAAATCTCGGTGACCGATGCCGAGGTCGACTATCCCCGCGACGTGGCGGGGCAGGCGGGCCAGAATGAGGTGCTCCGCGTCGTCTCGCCCCGCGACACGGGACTCAAGGTGGAGCAGCAGCTCAAGTCGTCCTTCCCGGAGGCGAAGTTCGAGCGCATCCAGTTCGACCAGGTCGGCCCGGTCGTCGGACAGGAGATCCAGAAGTCGGCGGTGCTGGCCTCGCTGCTGGCCCTGTTCGGCATCCTGGTCTACGTCGCGTTCCGCTATGAGTTCAGCTTCGCGGTCGGTGCCGTGGTCGCTGTGGTGCACGATATCCTCATGACCATCGGCATCTTCGCCCTGACCGGCCTCGCCAGCTCCCTGACGGGAGGATGGGTCGAGGCGCGTCAGTTCGACGCCACCTTTGTCGCTGCGCTCCTGACGATCATCGGTTTCTCGATCAACGACACGATCGTCATCTTCGATCGTATCCGAGAGGACCTGAAGCTCGGCATCCCGGGTTCGTTCACCGAGATCATCAACAAGGCACTGAACCAGACCCTGAGCCGTACGGTCATCACCTCGGGTACCGTCTTCCTCGCGACACTCGCCCTCTACCTGTTTGGCGGACGCACCATCAACAACTTCGCGTTCACCTTCCTGGTCGGCATCATCACCGGCACCTTCTCCTCGATCTACATTGCGAGCGCCCTCGTGTTCTGGTGGCACAAGGGACAGCGTCCGGCGCTGGGGCAGGGGCTGGTTCCTGTCGTCGCGGGCGACGAGGTGAAGGTCTAGGCCGGTTCCCGGTTGGGGATCGTAGGTCAGATCTCCAGCACCTTCTCGAACTGGGTCAGGGTTTCGGTCGCCGTCTCGGTGACCCGGACCACATCACCGAGCCGGACGCCACCCATCTCCGGGTAGTACAGTCCCGGATGGACGGTGACGACGTGCCCGGGTTGAAGAAGATCCTTGGACGTGCCGTGGAGGGACGGTGTCTCCGCCGGCTCGAGGCCGATCCCGGCTCCGGTCTCATGGAGAAACCCCGTCGGTCTGGGTCCTGAGGTGCGGGTCCGGAACCCTTCCGCGAGGAAGAACCGCCGCAGCGTCTCATGGATCCCACGCGCGGAGCGCTCTGGGCGCAATTCCGCCACGGCAATCTCCTGGGCCCGTCGGACCGTCTCATAGTGCTGTCGGAGGGCCTCCGAGGCATGCCCTCGGGTAACGGTCCGGGCGAGGCGTCCGTGGTACCCGGTCCGTGCCGATCGGGCGCGGATGTCGATCAGGATCGGGGATTGGGCCAACAGGGGACCGGTGCCGGGTCCATGGGGATCGCAGGACTGCGGACCCGCCTTGACCACGGTGTGCAGGGGAATGCCGCCGGCCTGCATCACACCGGTGTCGATGATGGTCCGTAGCTTTTCGCAGGTGAGGGCGGTTCCGTGGAGGACCAGCTGGCGGGCTGGTCCGATCCTCGACCGCCGCAGGGCGTGGGTTCCCTCCGACAATCCGACCTCGGCCATGCCGACGGCGGCGACGATCCTGCGGA
>CAZZKQ010000557.1:0-2513 GCA_964654875.1 uncultured Verrucomicrobiota bacterium
GCTGGCATGAGGCGAAGGCAAACCGCAGCTCGCCGGGCATCGATTCCGGCGCGGGCAGCGTGCGCGTCCGGCCCTTGGGGCTCTCCGCGCCATCCACCAGGAACCGGTACCAATACTCCCGGCCCGGTTGCAGCCCGCCGACCTCGACGTGGACGGAATGCCCGAGCTGTGGCGTGGCCCACGTGACCCCGCGCCGGACGCGGCGGGTCATGGCCTCGTTCTCGGCCAGCTCCCAGCGCACCTCCACGGCCTCGGGCCCGATGCCGTTGCCGGGCTCGCCGGGGTTGGGTCCGAGGCGGGTCCAGAGGACGACGCTGGTGGGGTCGGGGTCTCCGGAGGCGACGCCCTGTTGGAACGGGTTGCCGCTCCAGCGCGGCCTGCGCCGGATCGAAGGGGCGCCCTCCAAGCCGAGCGTGGGCAACGTGGCGAGGGCGGTGGCGGTGGAGAGGAACAGGCGGCGCGTGAGCCGTCCCTCGTGCTTGAAGGCCTTGGTGATCCAGCCTGAATCCAACATGTGTTTCCTCCGGGCGGGCGTGGTCGCTGGACGACGGAGCGCGACGGCTACCCGCCCGCGAAGGCGGGGACAAAGCTCAGCTTGTCGCCGGCCCGGACGGACGTGCCGTGGCTGGCGAGGAACCGGATGTCCTCGTCGTTGACCAGCACCAACACCGACCCGCGGAGGTTGCCGTCGCGCTCGCACAGGCGGTCGCCGAGCCCGTGAAAGCGGCGTGACAACTCGCCGACGATGTCGGCCACGGAGCCGGGCGACGCCCGCAGCTCGACCTCGCCCCCGCACAACCGCCGCAACGACGGCGGCACGTCCACCAGCACGCTCATGATTGATTCCTGAAGTGGGGCTCGGGCCTCCCGAGCGGCCTTGGCCGCATCGGGCAAGACCGAGACGGTCTTGCTACCTTCTTCGTGTGACGGGACCTCAGGCGGTGGCCATCGCGCCCTGCATGGACGCGAGCAGGCCCTCGAACTCGCGCAGGCTGGGGCGGATTTCCCGGGTTTCGCCCACGTGGCCGACGACGGCGTCCAACGTCTTGAGCCCGTTGCCCGTGATGCAGAGGACGGCGGACTCGTCGGCGGGGATCTTGCCTTGGGCGACGAGCTTCTTGGCGACGCCCACGGTCACGCCGCCGGCCGTCTCGGCGAAGATGCCCTCGCACTCGGCAAGGAGGCGGATGCCCTCGCGGATCTCGTCGTCGGTGACGTCCTCGCCATGGCCGCCGGTCTCCTTCATCACCTTGAGCGCGTAGAAGCCGTCGGCGGGGGTGCCGATGGCGAGGGACTTGGCGATGGTGTTGGGCTTCTGGGGCTTGAAGAAGTCGAGCCCCGCCTTCTGGGCCTGGGTGATCGGATTGCACCCGGTGGCCTGGGCACCATGGATCTTCCACGGCGTCTTTGGGACGATCCCGAGCTTGGAGAACTCCTGGTAGCTCTTGTGGATCTTGGTGAGGAGGGACCCCGAGGCCATGCAGACGACGGTGTGTTCGGGGATCCGCCAGCCGAGCTGTTCCTGGATCTCGAAGCCCATGCTCTTGGATCCCTCGGCGTAGTAGGGGCGCATGTTCACGTTCACGAACGCCCAGCCGTACTTGCCGGCGATCTCGGCGCAGAGGCGGTTGACCTCGTCGTAGTGCCCGCGGATGCCGATGACGTTCGCGCCGTAGACCAGGGAGTTGACCACCTTGCCCTGCTCGAGGTCGTGCGGGATGAAGACGAAGCACTCGAGCCCGGCCGCGGCAGCGTTGGCGGCGACGGAGTTGGCGAGGTTGCCGGTGGAGGCGCATGCGACGGTCTTGAAGCCCAGCTCGACGGAGCGGCTGAGAGCGACGCTGACGACGCGGTCCTTGAACGAGAGGGTCGGGTAGTTGACGGCATCGTTCTTCACCCAGAGCTCGCGGATGCCCAGGCGCTTGGCGAGGCGGTCGGCCTTCACCAGCGGGGTGAATCCGACCTGGCGTCCGACCGTGGGCTCGCCCGCGACGGGGAGCAGCTCGCGGTAGCGCCACATCGTCTGCGGCCGACGCGCGATCACCTCGCGGGTGAGCTGCGTCTTGATCCGATCGTAGTCGTAGGCGACCTCGAGGGGACCGAAGTCGAACTCGCACACATGGGTGGCGGCCAGCGGATACTCGTGACCGCACTCGCGGCACTTCAGCGCCTTCATGAATCCCTGATTCTCGCTCATAGAGATGGTGTCCAGGGCCAGGCGCTCATCCCGAGGGGATCGGGTTCCACGAGGCGGGCACAAAAAAACCCTTCTCGCGGGATGAGAAGGGGTCGGAGAACCAGACCGGCACTTCTCATCTTCGCCAGTGCGGTCCCCCGTTTTGGGTTTCTGCACCAGCCGGATTTGGCACCTGGTCGTTGAACTGCCGGTTCAACCGGTTGCCGTGGCTTCATCGGGCCGTATCCCTCTGCCACTCTGGATGAGCGTCCTTGGAAACCCAAAGACCTCGGGAGAATGGCGTGATGCCCCACCGGGTTGTCAACGGGTTTTCCCA
>CAZZKQ010000558.1:0-2506 GCA_964654875.1 uncultured Verrucomicrobiota bacterium
GCCCAGCTCGACACCGACACCGCACCCGCCGCCGCCATGCCGGTCAGGAACCGACGCCGGTGCAGGAGATGGTCGGCATGGCCGCACGTGGATCCCGACAGCAGCGGGGAGGGTTCCTCGGATCCGGGGGGCGTCATGGCGTTCAGTGGTTGGTCTGGAACTCCGTCCCGGTCAGGAGCGCCCAGGCGAGATGCCGTGTTCCGGCGGCGCCAGGATGGGCCTCGAGGTATCTCAGGGATTCGTCCTGCTCGAGCCGGTCGGGGTCACGTCCGAGCACCTCCACAAAGGTCTGCCGCACCCGCTCCCCGGGGTCCTGGATCGCCTCCAGTCGCGATACAAGGTTGCCGTCACGGGGCTGGAGCAGGGCGTCGAACAGCGGGGAGTTCGACAGGAACATCGCCTGCTGGAGACTCGCGTTGTACTCGGCCGGGAAGACGTCGGGGAACTGCCGGATGAAGGCCTGGCGCAGGGTGGCCTCCGCCCCATCGGGCTTGGTTTCGGAAGTGCCGCCCGCGTTCCCGGTGGCGATCCGGAGGGATCGGTAGAGCTGTTCGGCGGTCAGGGGTTTCTCGATCGCTCGGGCAAACGTTTCGGGAGCTGGCGCGGGGTCGTGCGACGGACGGCTGTCGAGCTGGTAGGCCCGGGTCCGGACGATGGCCCGGATGAGACGTCGGACATCATGGCCATTCCGGGCGAAGTCGGCGGCGAGCCAGTCGAGGAGCTCCGGATGACTTGCCGGATGCTTGGAGTCCATGAGCTCCACCGGATGGACCAGCCCACGACCCAGAAGCAGCGCCCAGATCCGGTTGACCATCGCCCGTGCGAGGAGCGGGTTGTCGCGGGTGACCGCCTCGGCGAGCGAGGCCCGTCGGGAGAACCGGGGCACGGCCACGACCTGTGGCGACTCCTTCGCCGGTGCGGGTGGGGTCTGGTATTTCCCGGCGTCGTCGGACTCCTTCTCGCCCTCCTTGGGCCACGTCTCGGGGATGGTGCGTCCGTTGAAGAGCGTCATCAGCGCCGGCTGGGATTCCTTCCGGAGGTTCGCGAAGGAGGCGAAGCCGCCGATGGCGGACTCCGAGACCCCGGGGCCGTTCGGGGTGTCGACGTTCTTCGATCGGTTCAGCGCCGCGACAAGTCCCCAGTAATGGGCCTGCTTGATCTCGCGCGCGACCATGTGGTCGTGACACTGGGCGCACTGGATCTGCACCCCGAACACCACCGGGGCGAGGGCCTCCGCCATGGCCTGGGCGTTGTTGCGACGCTCGTACAGGAACCACTGGGCCCCACGGTCCACCCCGCCCTCGGGCCGTGCGACGATGAGGTCACGCACGACAGCGTCCCAGGGACGGTTCTCCCGGAAGGCGGTCTCGAGAAAGGCCTGCCAGTGGTTGTCCCGACGCTTCGTCTCCCACTCCGTGCCGCGGCGTCCCATCAGCACGGTGTCCATGACCTCGGCGAGGTGACGCGCGTGTTCGGGACTGGCGAGGAGGGCGTCGACCACGCGCTGTCGGCGGTCCTTGCGACGATCGCGGAGGAACTGCTGGCGTTCGATTGCCGTGGGAATGCGGCCGACGAGGTCGAGATGGATCCGACGCAGCCAGCTGGCGTCATCCGTCGCCCTTGCTGGTTGGACCCGCTGGTTCCGCCAGCCCTCGGCGAGAAAGGCATCGATGGCCCGCTCCGGTGTCCACGACGCACGGGGATGGATCCGGCTCTTCGGCGTCTTCACCCGATCCGTGCCCACCGGGTCCTTGGGGTCAGCGGTCGAGGCGGTGGCGGTCGAGTGAGCTGAATTGGTGAGGCGCTGGACCCAGGTCCGGAGCAGATCGATCTCCTCGCGGCTCAGCTGCTCCTTCGGCGGCATGTGCGGGTCGGAGCCCATCTCGACGAGCCGGACCATCGGGCTGTCGTCAGGGCGTCCGGGCAGGACGGCGGCGCCGTGGTCGCCGCCGCGGAGGATCGACTGGAAGGAGCTGAGGTCGAGTCCGCTCCGGGACTTCGTGGGACTGTGGCATCGGGAGCACTTCGCCTGGAGCAGGGGCTCCACATGGGCCGACCAGAAGGGGTCGTCCGCAGCAACCGCACGGAGTATTGGCACACCCCCCCCTGAAGCGATGACGGCGCACAGGAATGCGACCGCGTATCGGAATAGGTTTCGCGGGGACATGGTTGAAAACAATGAAACGGCTGGTGGGTTGAATTCCAGCCTGTAGCTGGGATTCCTGTGTGAGGGACGCGCAGCGGATCGAGATGGGGCCGCGGGACTGCGGCCCCACCGGCAGCAAGGGATGCACTCCGTGGTGTCCCTGTCGTACATCCGAGGGTAGGTGTCCCTGAGGGCATGAACGAGAGGGCTGACGCGATGGCGCATCCCGACGGCTTTCCCGGCTGTGTGACGTGGTGCGGGCAGATCCGGGGACGGGGCCCGTTCCTGCTGGTATTCCGGGAGATCAAGCCTCGGCCCCTCCCTAAATCTGGCGATGGTGGAGCGGCCCGTGCGGCTGCC
>CAZZKQ010000559.1:0-2494 GCA_964654875.1 uncultured Verrucomicrobiota bacterium
GATCCTCCCTTCGGTGATCTGGACCTGTTGGACTCCGCCCTCGTAATGCACCCCTCCGAGCGTCCGGCCCTGGGCATAGGTCTTGTAGATGAATTCCTTGGCCTGGATCCGGAAGATCTGCGGATCCCCGAACGCCACACTCGCATCGATCACCCGGGTCGTGGAGATGCCGTCGGGCGACGTCGACATCGGCTCGTAGGTCCCCTCGAGGACCCAGGTGCCGATCCGGATCACGGCGTTCTCGACCGCGAAGCGTGCGAACGGCCCGGTCGAGGCCGTGGCGACCTCGTCCTCCGTGAACTGAATCACAAAGGGGGTCGCACCGATGGGGACACCGATGTCGATCGGTAGCGTCGTGGTGTTCCTTCGGACCCGGATACCCACCTCGGCAGAAGCCACATTCCCAGTGGCGCGACCCCGGATGCTGGCATCCAGGGCGTAGCCGAGGGGCGCGCCCGACTGCGAATCCGAGACAAAGACCAACCCGAGCCTGCCCTCGCTGACGGAATAGTCCTCGCTTCCAGCGTTGCCCGTGACGTTGTTGATCCCCAACGCGAAGCCGGCGGTCTGGTGTGTCGGATCGACGAATCTGCTGAAGCTGGCCGAACCCGACAATTGGACCACCTGGGCGATGGTGACCGACACCGACCCGGACACGGAGAAGTAGGGAACCTCCGCAGTGCCGAGCCCCACATTGAGGGGCACTGACACCGGACCGACCTCGAGGTTCTGGTCGATGGCCACACCGGTGTTGTTGTAGGCGAACGAAAGGTCCTGGACCTGAAGATCGATCGTCGAGCGGACCGATTCCGGGATCGGCACCCGAGGGCTGCCCGTGATCCGCCAGGCACTGGCCCCGGTCTCGTCGACAAGAAGAGCCACCGATCCATTGTCCACCCCGAGAACCCAGCCATCCCCGGAATCCCACAGGGCCGCCAGTCCGCTTCCAACGACCACCAGTTGTTTTCCGGAGCGGCTGACCGCGAGATCCCCACGAACCTGGAGCGTCTCCGCCACCGTGGCGCTGAAACCGTGAATCGAAATCGACATCGTCTCCTTCGCCACCCGGACCGGTGCCGATATCACGACCCCACCCACCTCCACCGTCAGGGTCTCGTCGACATCCTCTCCGGTCGAGTTGAACCCCACCTCGATGTCCGTCGCCGTCACGCGTGCAAAACCCGAACCCAGGCTGACTTCCTGGGTTCCGCCGCTCGCCTTCAAGGCCACCGTGTCGTCCGCGTTCACTCGGAACCCAACGACTCCGCCCTCCAGTCCGACGCGGATCGTCTCCCCCGCCATCAGCCAGGCCGAGGCGTTCGTCGCCACCCCGACGACGCCCTCTCCCGACACCTGCATCCCGAAATCGCCTTCCAGCGTCACGAAGTCCGACACCCGCGCCACCAACCCCGTCACCGAAACGACCTTCGCGCCCTTCGCCACCTTCACCGGTGCGGACACCGCGATACCGCCCATCGCCCCGTTCAGGGCCGTGTCGACATCCTCTCCGGTCGAGTTGAAGGCAACCCCAATGCCCGTCGCTGTCATGCTGGCGAAACCCGATCCCAAGCTGATTTCCAGCGCCTTTCCGGTCGCCTGCAACGCCAGAGTGCCGTCGGGTTTCACCAGGAACCCGACCAGACCGTCCTCCAGCTCCAGCTCGATCGCCTCCCCTTCTGGTGATTGCGCCGAGGCGTCCGTCGATACCGCGACGACATCTTCTCCGACCACCCGGATTTCAAAGTCCCCACGCAGGATCACAAAATCCAACACCCGTGCCAACAACCCCGTCACCGACACCACCGTCGTGTTCTTTGCCACCTTCAATGGTGCCGACACCACTACTCCCTCCACCGCCACGGTCAGGGTCTCGTCGACATCCTTTCCGGTCGTATTGAAGCCAACCTCGATGCCCGTCGCTGTCGCGCTGGCAAAACCCGAACCCAGGCGGAGTTCCGCCGTCCCTGCGCTCGCCTGCAAGGCCACGGTGCTGTCGGAGTTCACCCGGAACCCGACCACGCCGCCCTCCAGTCCCACCCGGATCGCCTCCCCTGCCAGCAGCCGCACCGAGGCGTTCGTCGCCACCCCGACAACACCATCTCCCAACACCTGAATTCCAAAGTCCCCTTCCAGCGTCACGAAGCCTGACACCCGCGCCACCAGCCCCGTCACCGCCATCGCCGTCGTGTTCTTCGCCACCTTCAATGGTGCCGACACCACCACTCCGCCCACCGCCACGGTCAGGGTCTCATCAACATCCTCTCCACTCGAGTTGAACCGGACTTCGATGTCCCTCGCGGTCACGCGTGCAAAACCCGAACCCAGGCGGAGCTCCGCCGTCCCTCCGGTCGCCTGCAAGGCCACCGTGCTGTCGGCATTTACCCGGAACCCGACCACGCCACCCTCCAGTCCCACCCGGATCGCCTCCCCTGCCCCCAGCCATGCCGAGGCGTTCGTCGCCACCCCGACGACGCCATCTCCCGACACCCGAATC
>CAZZKQ010000560.1:0-2487 GCA_964654875.1 uncultured Verrucomicrobiota bacterium
TGAGGGGGCCGACCGCCTGGTGGACGATCACGACGGCCAGCACGGCCCGGGCCGCGGGATCGACTTCGATTCGTTTCTCCACGTCGGTCCCGAGATGCATGACTGGTCGGTCGCCTCGTTCGACCACCAGGAGCGGTGCATCGACCAGGCTCTCCCGGACGAGGGCCCCCTTCCGGCCCTCGGTCAGACGGCAGTCGAGCGTTCCCGAGTTCTCGCGCACGGCGAGCTGGTCGATGAACCCCGCCGTCAGACACAGCAGCAGCGGATCGGTCGGCTCGACAGCCTTCCGGTGCGGCGTCCCGGAAGTCGTCGGGGACGAGCCGCTGGAACCGGTGTCGGCCGGGGAATCCGCGTCTGGTTCCTGGTGGAGTCCCTGGCGTGTCGCGATCGCCATCAGCTGGCGGTAGGTGTCGTCGATCTGTCGGGCCGTCTGCGCATGGATGCCGTGGCGTCGGCAGGCGACGACGTCGAAACGCTGGTTGCGGGCGAACTGGAAGGCACGCATCAGCGTGTGGAAGTCGCTGTGGCGGCTGGCCTCGAACAGCTCCCGGGCCTCCCGGACGGCTCCGTCCTCGCGGCCGAGGCGCACCAGGAGGTCCCGCCCGCCGGTCAGCGCCGCGCACAGTGCGGCCGCCGGGACGCAGCCGCGTCGGGAGGCCTCCACCAGCAGGCGGGAATAGCGGGGATGCATCGGCAGCCGGAGCATCTGGCGTCCGATCGGTGTCAGGTCGCCATCGGTTCCGGAGGAATCCGATCCGAGCGCCCCGAGGATCCGGAGCAGCCCCTCCGCACGGGCGACGGCCTCGGCATCGGGACGATCGAGCCAGTCGAATCCAACCGCATCCCGGATCCCGAGCGAGTGCAGCAGCAACACCACCTCGGCGAGGTCTGCCCGCTGGATCTCCGGGGTGTTGCGGGGGGGGCGGTCCAGGTGTGCGCTCTCGGTCCAGAGTCGCCAGCAGGTGCCCGGCGCGGTCCGTCCCGCCCGCCCTGCCCGCTGGTCGGCCGAGGCCCGGCTGATGGGTTCGATCGCCAGTGTCTGGACGCCCCGCTCGGCATCATGACGCGCAATCCGTGCGAGACCCGCATCCACGACATGCCGGATGCCGTCGATCGTCACGCTGGTCTCGGCCACGTTCGTCGAAACGACGATCTTCCGCTGGTGGAACGGGGCGAAGGCCCTGTCTTGGTCCTCCGGCGACAGGTCGCCATGGAGAGGCAGCAGGACACAGGGCGAGCCGAGGTGTGCCGCGCGCAACGCGTTCAGGGTGGCCAGGATCTCGCCCATGCCGGGCATGAAGACCAGGATGTCCCCCTCGGCCCCGGACCGGACCAGCCGTTCCACGGCGTCGGCCGCCTGTTCGGAGGGCGGTCGGCGATCCCCGTAGTCCGACCATTGGATGTCGACCGGGTAGGTCCGTCCCTCGGAGACCAGGATCGGGGCGGGTTTCCCCGGTTCGGCGGCCAGGTAGCGGGCAACCGGCTCGGCGTCGAGAGTGGCCGACATCACGACCAGTTTGAGATCGGATCGCCGGGTCTGCTGGAGGCGTTTGGCGAGGGCCAGCGCGACGTCGCTCAGGAGGTTGCGCTCGTGGAACTCGTCGAAGACCAGGATGCCGATGTCCCGGAGATCCGGGTCATCCTGGAACCATCGCAGGAGGATGCCCTCGGTGACGAAGGCGATGCGGGTCGTGGCCCCGATGTGGTCCTCGAACCGCACCTGGTATCCGACCTCCGCGCCGAGCGGCTGGTTGCGTTCCCAGGCGACGCGGGTGGCGACACTGCGGGCGGCGACCCGTCGGGGTTGGAGGACCACGATGCGCCGATCCCCGGCGAGGCCGGCGTCCAGGAGCATCTGGGGGACCTGGGTCGTCTTTCCGGATCCCGTCGCGGCCACGAGGACCAGACGGTTGCCGGGGTTGAGGGCCGACAGGATCTCGGCGTGGAGCTGCCAGACCGGGAGGTCGCTCGGAGACATGAGGGTCGGGTGGAGGTCAGGGCTTCCGGATCAGCGCCCAGACCAGGCCGGCCGTCAGAACGGTGAGGATGAGCAACATCCCGGAAGGCATGAACTTCCGGGTGGTGGCCAGCCGCTTGGCGAACACGACCACGAGGCTGCCCAGGACGAGCGGCACCACCCAGAATGGAAGGAGTCCCGCCGCGGCCAGGCCCAGAGGGATGGCCGAGGCCACCGAGGCAATTAGGGAGGCCTTGCTCCGAGCCTTGAGGAAGCCCACGACCCCTCCGACGATCAGCAGCCCGGTGAAGGTCCACACGATTTGGTTCCAGCTCATGACCGGATCAGCCTATCGGGTGGACCCGGTCAGGGAACGTCAAAGTGGGGCGAGTCTTGAAGGTCAGCGGGGCCAGCCAATGTCCTTCACCGTGTCCCCCTCGATGCGGAGACGGCGCGCCCGGATGTCGGATCCCTCGCCCTCTTCGTAGTAGACGATCAGCAGGGACCCGTCGCGGAGGTTCACGATCGAG
>CAZZKQ010000561.1:0-2484 GCA_964654875.1 uncultured Verrucomicrobiota bacterium
ATCGTGGAGATCAATCCCCGCATGACCTTTGGCCGACTGGCCCTCGAGCTGATGCGGTTCACCCATTCAGGGACCCAAGGACGGCTTCGGTTGGTGTCCCGACGGCAGATCCAGAGAGAGGGTGCGGGGGATTTTCCGTCCTGGTCCCGGATGCTGACCGAATCCCGTCCGCTCCGGTTCGCCGGACACCCTGTCCCAAGGCTTCAGTCTGGTGCCCTCTGTCTCAACGATCCTGAGAACGTCCAAGGAGTCCTAGCCGTTTTCGAGGTCGAGTCGGCCTCAGGGTTGCCTCATCTGGAATGAGCCTCTGAAATCTTGCTGAGCACGTTGAGCGCTGAGCAGTTGATCCCAGAATCTCCGGGCTGGACGGTTCAGCGTGGGGCGGAGGTGATCACATCGGTCATGTCACCTCATTCGGTTCATCTTCCATCCTTTCGTCACAAGTCCTACCGTAATGAGCCCTACCGTAATGAGTCCTACCATAATCATCGCGCGTTGCCACGCGTGTCTCCGCGTCATCCTTGCGGGGTTCCTGCTGTTTTCCACCGAAGTCCTGGGTCAGGAGCTGATCAAGATTCCGTTCGCCGAGCTCCGCGCCGGGCAGTTCAACGTGGGGCTTTCCGGCGTCCTGCAGTACACGCTGCCCAAGGCCGAGAACGCCTTCCAGAACGGATACACTGCCAACGGGACCTTCTATTCGCCCGGGGCGGCAGGTGCGGATGCCTTCATGAAGGACAGGGCCGAGCCTGTCGTTCTAGGGCCGGATGGGTACCATCTCGTCGATGGTCACCATCGAACCATGGGCAACTACCTGATGAGTGAGAAGTACTCCGATTTCCCCAACTATGGATACTTCTATCTGGTACAGAACGGAGACCTTTCGAGTCTCGGCATGGATGACTTCTGGAAGACCCTGCAGCAAGGGAACGGATTCTCCCCGACCTACGTCTGGGTGAACAACCGGGGAATACCCTCGTCGGTCGCCGATATACCCTTCATTCCGGGTCTCGGGGACGATGCGCTTCGCAATCTCTCGGAGAGCGTTCAAGTCCAGCTGGATGCCTATGCTTCGCTCTCGGATCCGTCGACGGGCTACGCCTACTACTACCAGGAGTTCTATTGGGCGGACTATCTGCGGGACAAGGTGTTCCTGAGCGGGGCCGGCTGGGAGACGGCGGGTGGCAATCCCAATGCTGCGTTTGTCTCGTCGAGCTACGATGCGGTCGCCGCCGAAGCGGCTCGCCTCTGTCACCTTCCTGCGGCCAGCCACCTCCCGGGGTTCATCGCGGTTCCAGAACCGGGTGAGGTCGCCTTGATGGCCTTTGTTGGCCTATTCATCGCTGTCTATGGCGTCTGGATGCGGTCCAAGTCCAACCGGGGTTGAGCCCGATCGGGGTCCGTTTGTGCCGCAGGGTCTCAGGGAAGGGGGAGAGGTTTGGCGGAGCGGTTTTTTGTGTGTGGACGTGCCGCGTTTTTCGGCCGCGACATCACTTTCGGCCGCTGGCAGAGTTCCGGGATCCGGCGGTGCCCCGTTCTGAACACCGGGCTCCGGCCGTTGTCCGTCTCCCGAACCGCTTTCTATGGCCAAGTCCAAGACCCTCCCGGCAAGCCCGGCCGGGCGTTCGTCGTCCCCCTCATCGTCGCTGTCCGAGTCTGAGGCGCCCATGCCCCGCCTGTTCCGTCCCGTGGACTGGCTGACCTTCGTGGTGGTGACGGTGGTGATGTTCGCCACCTACCTGCTCACCATCTCCCCCCAGCTGACCCTTGAGGACTCCGGGGAGCTGGCCGTGGGCTCGATGTATGCGGGGGTGCCGCATCCCCCGGGGTATCCGGTCTGGACCCTATACTCGTGGTTTTTCACGGTCATCCTGCCGTTCTCGAACATGGCCTGGCGGGTCGCCGTGTCCTCGGCCTTCGCCGGGGCCCTGTCAGTCGGCATCATCGGCATGCTGGTGTCCCGGGGCAGCAGCCTGATCGTCGAGGGGATTGCCGAGTTCCGGGCGATTGAACGGAAGTGGGAGAATCCGCTGTGTCTGATCTCGGGCCTCGTCTCCGGACTCCTCCTCGGGTTCAACGGGTTCATCTGGAGCCAGTCGGTGATCGTCGAGGTCTACACCCTGGCCGTCCTGACCTTTGCCGGCGTGCTGGTCTGCCTGTTCCGCTGGACCTACTCCCCGGCCAAGCTGAGGTACCTCTATGGGGCCTTCTTTCTGTTCGGACTCTGCTTCTGCAATCACCAGACGCTGATCGTGGCGGCCATGGGCATCGAGGTGGTGATCGCCATGGGGGATCGCAAACTGGGCCGTGACCTCTTCCTGGCCAATACCCTCGTGTGGCTCCTGGGGCTCTTGGGCCACTTCACAGGCCTGCTTGGCACCTTCCGATCCAACGAGGCTCTTCTGACCATCTTCAATATGGTCGGCATCGGGTCCGCCATCGGCACGGGCTATCTAGCCTACGAGACCCGAGGGCTGGCCAACCGGC
>CAZZKQ010000562.1:0-2478 GCA_964654875.1 uncultured Verrucomicrobiota bacterium
GAGGACACGCTCTGGGCGTTGATCAACACCAAGGAGTTCCTCTTCAACCACTGAGGGATTTCTGGGGACGGAGCGGAGGGCAGGGCTTCCGCGCCGGGGGGTGCGGGCCCGTCTGGTCGTCTGGCTACAGTCTTCGGTCGCCCTGAAGCTTTCGGATCACGGCCAAGACCAGCCGTCGGACCAGGTCGAGGCCGACCCGGATCCCGAACCCGAGTGGTCGTTTCCGGAGCGATGCCGCGGTGGCGGACAACTCCGGGGTCATGTCACAGCCCAGCCATCGGCCCAGCAGGACCATGTACAGGGCCAGGCTGTGGTAGCGGACCCAGTTGTAGCGCGGGGTGTAGCCGGAACGGCGCAGGAAACGCCGGAAGTCATAGAGGACGATGTTGACCGGCATCCAGTGGGTCTGGATCGGCACGTCACGGACCAGGTCCTCGATGGAGACTGGCAGCTGGTCGAACCAGCGTTGGGCATTCGCATCCTTCCGCATGCAGGACAGCCCGTTCGAGAAGCTGCCCTTCTTTCCCAGGCTGAGCGGGATGTAGATCACGCTGCCCGGCAGGTGCAGAACGCCCTCAACCCGACTGAGCACCTGGTAGGCCTGGCTGTGGTCGGGCGTCAGGTGGGAGAACACCCGGCCGGTCGGACTGGTTCGCTGGAGATCCCGCAGCAGGGTCGCCGGGGCCACGGAGTTCAATCCGCGCGGCAGATACTGCCAGCTCTCCTCGTCGAAATCGCAGTAGCGGTCGAGCAGTCCGGCGGCGGACATCAGGACCGGATTCAGGTCCCGGGGCAGCGGCGGAGGAACGTCCTCACGGGTCAGGACGACCGGATAGGTGATGACGGCGTCGGGGTGGGAGGCCAGGACACGGTCGAGGGTCTCGAGGGCGTTCCGGTTGAGCCGCTGCTTGTCCTCGAGCACGAGGACGTGGGAGCCGGTGGAGTTCTGGAACGCCGACTCCCAGTTCTCATGCATGGCCAGCGTCCCGGAGGTGCGGAAATAGCGGATACGGGGGTCGTGGAACCCGGCGACGACGTCCCGCGTGGCAGAGTTGGAATCGTCGTTGTCGGACACCACGAGTTCCCAGTCGTGATGGGTCTGCTCCAGCACGCTGCGGATGGCATCCCCGACGATGATGCTCCGGTTCTTGGTGGGCAGCAGGACGCTGAAGCGGGGCGCGGGCATGGGGAAGGGGAAGGGGTCCGGCTAGAGGGTCCCGACGGTCCCGGTGAACCGCGTCTGGCGGAGGGTTTTCTGGATCTCCCCCAGGTAGTTCGGATTGGCGACGAGGAGGAAGGACAGCCGCTCGAGCCGTGGGTCCTGCGGTGCAACGATCGGGATCCGGCTCCCCGGGATGACTCCGCCCTGCTTGGCGGGATTCGAGTCCACGACGAGGGCGGGCCGGGTCTTCGGCAGCTGGTTGACCATGGCCACACCCTTGGCACCGGCTCCCCACAGGCCCCAGGGCTTCCCGGCCGCCCGCGTCCTGACGGAGCGTTCAAGGGCGGATCGATGCCGGGTGACGTCGCGGGCGAAGGCTCCGAGGGTGGTCTTGGGGGGGATGCCGGGGGTCCGTGTGGACGGGGTGCGACGGGGGTTCGGCTCCAGCTCGAGGGTCTGATACTGGCCACCGAAGACCGCCCGCTGGCGGATCACCCGGAACCCCGCGAGCCGGCAGAGATGGGCGAGGGTGCGTTCGGGGAAGTAGTTGCAGTGTTCGTGGAAGACATCCCAGAACGCCCGATGCGCCACGATCCACTCCCAGCGCGGGGTCTCGAGGAACACCACACGCGCCTTCGCGGCCACGCCAATCGCGCGGAGTTCCCGCAGGAAGGCCCCGATGCCGGGCACATGTTCCACGACGTGCCGACAGATCACCGCCGCGAAGGTCCCGGGCACGGAGTCGGCTTCCAGATATTCGCGATGGAACGACAGACCCCTCGGTTCCCTCGAGGGCCCCGCCTCGAAGGAGGTGTCATAACCGACGCCCTTCGAGCGGCCCTTCCGACAGATGAGGCGCAGGAAATCCCCCTTGCCGCATCCCACCTCGAGGATGGCCTTCCCCCGGAGCCGATGGTCCCGGACCAGGGAGTCGGCGAGGTGGCCGAGGTGGGCGTTGAACGCCTCGGAGAAACACTGGCGGTTCTCGTAGTGGGCGTCGTAGGGGATGACGTTCGGGTCGAAGGTGGCGTTGAACACCAGACCGCAGGACGCGCACTGGCGCAGGAGCAGGTTCCGTCGCGGAACATTCGTGGCCGCCTCCGGGGTGGAGAACCGGTAGTTGAGGACGACGGGCTGACGCCGCAGTGGCAGGCTGCCCAGGAATCGCCGTCCCCCGCAGCCCGGGCACTCTTTGTAGGGCGTCTTCAATCCAGCGTGCGTATCAGGCCCCGCAGCCCCTCTTCAAGTTCGACCTGAGGCAACCAGCCCATCGACCGGAGCCGCGTGGCGTCGGCCACCACGTGGTGGAGCGGGTC
>CAZZKQ010000563.1:0-2473 GCA_964654875.1 uncultured Verrucomicrobiota bacterium
CGGATGCTGGGGCGGATCAAGCGCCTCGCCCGGGAGCGCTACCTGAACTACCAGAGCATGATCAAGCAGTGGCTCAGTGAACGGATGGAAAAGGAATTGAAGGAACGCTGACAGGTCCCTCACCTTCTTGGACTTCCGACGCATCATGAACCCCCGAATCCTCTTCCATCTGGACTCCGTGAGACGGGGCCGTTCGGCTCGGGCGTTCTCGCTGATCGAACTGCTGGTGGTGATCTCGATCATCGCCGTGCTTGCCGGTCTGGTCGTGGGGGTGGCCCCCGTGGCGGGCAAGCGGATGCGGGAGGCGCGGATCCGTGCTGAGCTGGCTGCCTTGGTGACGGCCATCGAGTCCTACAAGGCGAAGTACGGGGTCTATCCGCCTGACAACTACAATCCGACGACCCGCACGACGAACCCCGTGCTGAATCCCCTCTTCTACGAGCTGACCGGTGTCCTGGTGGACAACGATCCGTCGAACCCGCGTCTGGTGACGGCGGACGATGGGTTGGCGATCAATCCGAACACCTTCCTCCAGTATTTTGGGCGTGAGGGGGTTCTGAACAGCATTCCGCGCATCAAGGTGGCGGATCCGGTACAGCAGAACCGGCTGGATCGGGACCAGAAGCGCCGTCTCGTCCGCCGCGAGTTCAAGCCGGGCCAGTTCGCCGAGATCTTTCGAAGCCGGAACGATCCGGGATATGCGGATCTTGAGGTGCTTGCGGTCGGGTTTTCGTCGGATGCCTCGGGCAAGAAGGGTGGCGGGTTCCCGTGGCCTCTCCAGCAGCCGCCCCCGGTTCCGAGCAATCCGGGCCTCAATCCGTGGCGCTACGTGTCCACGAACCCGACCAACAATCCCGGGCGGTTCGATCTCTGGGCCGAGATCCGCGAGAAGAACCGCACCAACATCGTCGGCAACTGGTGATCTCCACTGACTCCAACCTCCAATCCACGTCTCTCCGAATGAAAGCGCTTCCCCAATCCCGAATTTCCCGAGGATTCACGCTCATCGAGCTCCTCGTGGTGATCTCGATCATCGCCATCCTCGCCGGCCTCCTCCTCCCAGCCGTCACCAAGGCCGCAGGCTCGGCGAAGATCAAGAAGGCCGAGGTCGACATGAACAACCTCGTGGCCGCGATCACCGCGTACAACGCCACCTACACCCGGATGCCCTCGTCGAAGCGCACCCGGAACTCGATCTCCGAGGCCTGGCCCGACTTCGTCTATGGCACCCAGCAGGGAGGCGATCAGGTCCGGGATTCCAAGCTCAGGACGGACTATCCGGTCGTCGTGAACCGGTCCGGAACCTGGAACGTCAGCAACGCCGAGCTCATGGCCATCCTGACGGGCACTCCGCTTGCGAATTTTCCTCCGGGCGCTCCGGGATACGCGGTCCAGACCGACCTCGATGGCAACCCGATCAATTTCAACAATGCGCTCAACCAGAAGGGGAACGTCTTCCTCAACGCCAAGATCGCCAAGGGCTTGAGTCCGAACGGGGTGGGTGAGCTCGACAAGGTTCTCCGCGACCCTTGGGGGCGGCCCTATGTCGTCTGGGTGGATCTCGACTTCGACAACCGGGTGGTGGATCCGTTCCCGGCGGCCGTGGGCCAGGCGGTACTTCCCGCAAACAATCCCTCGGCCCGCTTCGTCACCCAGCCGGCCCTCGTGATGTCGTTCGGTCCCGATGGGAAGGCTGATTTCTCCATTCCGGCCAACGCGCGAAACACGGTCAACGCCGACAACATCTACAGCTGGCGCTGAGCCCGCTGGGAATCCTCGACATGGACTCGGAACCCAGGACAGGAATGCGGGACGGGCAGAGAACGGCGTTCACGCTCGTCGAGCTGCTGGTGGTCATCTCGCTCATCGGCGTCCTGATGTTCATCGCGGTGCCGGCCTTCAAGGGCTTCGGCCAGGCGAACTCCATCGCCGCCGCCCAGCAACAGCTGAAGGATGATCTGGGCTTCGCGCGGCTGCAGGCGATCCGGAACCGCTCTCCGGTCTACATGGTCTTCCTCCAGCCGCCGCATGGGATGACTCCGGAAGTCTTCGCCGGTGAGATGAACCGGATCCACGGGCAGCTTCTGTCGCTTCCGGGATCGACGGAGTTTGACCGTCGATACCGTGACATCGCGCTCCGTGAGTTCACCAACAGCTTCAACAAGCAGTTCACCGGCTACGCCCTGTATACCGACGGGGGGCTCGGGGAGCAGCCCGGAGTCCGGCGATCCCGGTTCCTGACGGAGTGGCGCATGCTGCCGGAGGGAACGCTGTTCCCGACGAATGGTCTCGAAATCCTCGTGCCCGGCTGGGCCTTTGGTCCGACGGCCCCCCCCGCGGTGACCAACCTGAACCTCCGTTCGTTCCCATTCCCCATCGCACCGGAGCGCGACAGCCCGGCCATCGCGACGAACATCGTGGTCAAGCTTCCCGCGATCGCGTTCGACGCGCAGGGGCGCCTTTTCAACTTCGA
>CAZZKQ010000564.1:0-2471 GCA_964654875.1 uncultured Verrucomicrobiota bacterium
GATCACTGGAACGACCCAGCCCCGACGGGATCTCGACTGGATCCGACGCCACCTCCGACCGGCCGACCGTGTGGAGGTGCTCGACGTGACCTCCGGCTGGGGTGTCCTCGGCGTCATGGGACCCCGATCGCGCGAGCTCCTGTCGAGGGTCACCGAAGCGGACCTGTCCTCCCCGGCGTTTCCGTTCGGCACGATGCACCCGATCGCCGTCGGGATGGCGACCGTCCGCGCGGTCCGGATCACGTACGTCGGGGAGCTGGGCTGGGAGCTGCATGTCCCGGTCGACCAGATGGTCACGGCCTTCGATGCGCTCTGCGCCGCGGGCGCCGATCTGGGCCTCACCCAGGCGGGCCACTACGCCATCAATTCGCTCCGGTTGGAGAAGGGGTTCCGTGCGTTCGGCGCGGAGCTGTCCCCGGACGAGACCCCCATCGAGGCGGGACTCGGATTCGCCGTCGCCTGGGACAAGGCCGGTGGGTTCCTCGGACGCGAAGCGCTTCTGCGTCAGCGGGAGCAGGGGGTCGGCAAGCGGCTTGCCCTGTTCGCCCTCGAGGATCCTGAGCCCGTGCTCTGGGGCAGCGAGCCCATCCTCCGCAACGGGGTCACGGTGGGCTACACGACCAGCGGCAGCTACGGCCACACGGTCGGTGGCGGCGTGGCGCTGGGGTATGTGAAGGGAGCCGCCCCCGTCACGGCCGACCACGTCCTCTCCGGGACCTACCACATCCGGGTGAATGGCCGGGACCTCCCGGCCCGGGTCTCCCTGAAGCCATGGCATGACCCGGATCGGAAACGGATCCTGGCCTGAACCCCATTTGCGGGCCGGACCAGACTTTCCCGGTCGCAACCCGGACCGGACGGGGATAGCCTCCGGTCCATGATCCCTGTTTGGAATTGCCGTCGTGTCCTCGTTGCAGGCCTTCTGTGTCTCATGAACGTCAGGGCGGAGACGCTGAGGGTGTTTGTGGGCACCTACACCGGAGGATCCAGCGAGGGGATCTATGCGTTCGGGTTCGACAACCGATCGGGTGAGGTGACCGGGAAGATCCTGGCCGCGAAGTCCGAGAATCCGTCGTTCCTCGTGCCGTCGCCCGATGGTCGTTTCCTGTATGCCGTCAACGAGACCGACCGATGGAAGGGCCAGCCCGGGGGATATCTGACGGCGTTCTCGATCGAAGGCGTCGACGGATCCCTTCGCGAGCTCAACCAGCAGTCCGCCGGTGGCGCCGCGCCCTGCCACCTGACGATCGACGCCTCCGGCCGCTGCGTCCTCGCCGCCAACTACACCGGCGGCAGCACCGTTGTGCTGCCGGTCGATCGCGACGGTTCCCTCCGGCCGCGCTCGGCATTGATCCAGCACCGCGGATCGAGCGTGAACACCTCGCGTCAGAAGGAGCCCCACGCCCACTCGGTCAACCTGTCGCCCGACGGACGCCACGCCTACGTCGCCGACCTCGGGACCGACCGGATCTACATCCACCGGTTCGATCCTGTCGCGGGCACCCTGACACCGGCCACGCCCGATTCCGTGGCGCTCGCCCCGGGCAGTGGGCCCCGTCATTTCGCGTTCGCGCCGGACGGTCGACGCGCCTTCGTGATCAACGAGATCCTGTCGACGCTGACCGGGTTCACCGTGGACCGGAAGACGGGCGGGTTGGCGGAGGTCGATACCGTCACGACCCTCCCGGGCGGTCCTGTGGCGGGCAACTCGACGGCCCAGGTGTGTGTCCACCCGAACGGTCGATTCGTCTATGGATCGAATCGTGGGGACGATTCGATCGTGGTCCATGCGGTCGGCAAGAATGGCCGGATGACCTTCGTGGAGCGGGTGCCCACCGGCGGAAAGACCCCCCGTAACTTCAACCTGGATCCCTCGGGACGCTTTCTGTGGGCGGCGAACCAGTCGTCGGATTCCATCTCGATCTTCCGGGTGGATGGCCGGACGGGTCGGCTGACCCCGCACGGCAAGCCGTTGACCGTGGGCAGTCCGGTCTGCGTGGTCTTCGTGCGCTGAGGGGGCGGAGGGGGACAGGAGAAAAGAGGGATCTGGAAAAGGTGGGTTTTTGAGGATTCAAG
Organism: uncultured Verrucomicrobiota bacterium; assembly: GCA_964654875.1. Classification (GTDB taxonomy): domain Bacteria; phylum Verrucomicrobiota; class Verrucomicrobiia; order Limisphaerales; family UBA9464; genus UBA9464. The sequence goes on from CAZZKQ010000564.1 coordinate 2,077, forward strand.
GTAGGGACGAGGTCCCGCTCGTCCCCATCTCGATTTCCGAGGCGTTGGGTCCCTGCCAAGGGGACTTGGATACGATCATCGCGGTGCAGGACTCCGTCGTAGCCCCCGGTTGGCTCAGAGCTCTCAGGTTTAGATGGGAACCCAACGGAGGGGTTCTTTGCCGGAGGTGGGTGCGATATCGCCCGGTGCCCTTGAGCACAGCGGCACCCACCGGTGGGCATTCCGTCGCAAAGGGCTTCGGACGTCGACTCTCCGTCCCGCCGTGCCCCAAAGAAAGTCTCCTCCCCGTCTTTCCTTCGCGTCTTCGCGTCTCCGAGTGAGTCCTCGTTGCTCAGTACTGATGGCGTCGACGCCAGAGGGAGCCCGCCGCCATCAGCCCCACCAGCCACGCTGGC
>CAZZKQ010000565.1:0-2451 GCA_964654875.1 uncultured Verrucomicrobiota bacterium
GGCCCCAAATCATGTATGCCGCCGGCAGCTCGCGAGGGTGGCCTCCCGTTCCCAGCAAGGTGGGGTTTAGGGGCGGATCGATGGCCCCTGTTTTCATCACGCCTTGGCTCCACCGCCGCCTGGCCAGCGACCGGCAACCGACATGGAGTTCACCTCACCGAGGAGAGGGCGGGGCGAAACCCCACCCAACCCTTTCGGAAGACGGGCTCCATCCCAGTCCGGGCGGCCAAACGGAGGCTCACAGAACGGACGCCGTCACCAAACCAGCTGCCACCTCGGATGACCCGGAAGTTTCCAGAAGCCGGCCCTCTGGGATCCTGCACCGCAGAGGCGGGGTAGGCACCGTACCAGTCGAAACACCATTCCGAGACGTTTCCGATCATGTCATAGAATCCCCATTTGTTGGGGGTCTTCCCGCCCACTGGATTCGTCTGCCCATTGGAATTGCCACTCCACCAAGCGATCAGGTCCAGCACCCCATGACGCGGCCCCGGCTCTCCAGCCCTCGCCGCATACTCCCATTCGGACTCCGTCGGCAACCGATACCTCTGATCGCCCCGGATCCGACCTGCCTCGCGATCTCTCCGGGTGAGTTCATTGCAGAACGCCACAGCCTCGCTCCAACTCACCTGCTCCACCGGACGGTTCGAATCACCCTGCAAGCGGGACGGGTTATGACGCACCAGATTCCGGAACTCCCCTTGGGTCACCTCGTGATCGAGCAGCCAGAACCCACTCAGGGTCACCCGGTGCTGAACCTCGTCGATGTTGCGGCTTGGATCCGTCGCATCGGTGCTTCCCATGTCGAAACTCCCGTTCGACACCCAGATGAACCGGGCCCCAGGCAACACCGAGGAATTCGTGAACGTCTGCCCCACCACGGGGCCGACGGTTGAGCCGCTGGGTTGGGTCGGAACCTCTGTCCACCATTTGGGTCCAAAGGGTCCACTACTTCCAACAACAACTTCGTAGTCGTGCCCATCGTTCTGGACAGGGCTGCCGGCATGCTTCCCGGTCGGCTGTGGCCCGGAGATGGTCGTCTGTTTGACGGCAGATTTCTTTCCGCCATGGGCCAGGACAGCCAAAGAACAGAAAACGAGAGCGGCATGGACCAAACGCATGTCATTCCACTACCAAACAGGTTTCACGCCGTCCAGTTGGAGCACCCACAGAGTTGATGGCCCCGAAACCGGAACTCTTCCCCGGGATCCGTCAGCCTCTTCCCGGCAATCGCTGTAAAACAAAAGCGGCGGACGCCAGGGCGTCCGCCGCTTTGGAAAGGGATCGACCCGGATTACAGGCCCTTGGCGATGATCATCTTGATGAGATCACCGACGCGGTTGCTGTAGCCCCACTCGTTGTCGTACCAGCTCACCAGCTTGAAGAACCGGTTGTTGAGCTCGATGCCGGAGCCGGCATCGAAGATCGAGCTGCTGTTGTCGTGGATGAAGTCGGTGCTGACGACCTCGTCGGAGGTCCAGGCGAGGATGCCCTTGAGGTAGGTCTCGCTGGCCTTCTTCATCGCGGCGCTGATCTCGGCGTAGCTAGTCTCCTTGACCGTCTTCACAGTGAGGTCGACGACCGAGACGGTCGGGACCGGGATGCGGAAGGCCATGCCGGTGAGCTTGCCCTTCACCTCGGGGCAGACCAGGCCGACGGCGCGCGCGGCTCCTGTGGCGCTCGGAATGACGTTCTGGGCCGCGGTACGGCCACCCTTCCAGTCCTTCTTCGAGGGACCGTCCACCGTCTTCTGGGTGGCGGTGTAGGCGTGGACCGTGGTCATGAGACCCTCCTCGATGCCGAATCCTTCCTTCAGGAGGACGTGGACGAGCGGGGCGAGGCAGTTCGTGGTGCAGCTCGCGTTGGAGATGATGTGGTGCTTGGAGGCGTCGTACTTGTCGTGGTTCACCCCCATCACGACCGTGATGTCCTCGTTCTTGCCCGGGGCCGAGATGATGACCTTCTTGGCGCCGGCGGCGATGTGGCCCTTGGCTTTCTCCGCCTCGGTGAAGAGACCCGTCGACTCGATCACGATGTCCACCCCGAATTGCTTCCACGGCAGCTCGGCAGGCGACTTGGCGCTGACGACATGGATGTCGGCACCGTTGACGACGAGGACGTCGTCCTCGGCCTTGTCGGGCGAGCTCTTCTTGCTGCTGACGGTGCCCTGGAAACGACCCTGGGTGGAGTCGTACTTCAGGAGGTAGGCCAGGTTGTCGGCCGGGACGAGGTCACCGACGGCGACAACCTGCACGTCCTTGCCGACGAGGCCCTGCTCCACCATGGCGCGGAAGACCAGACGGCCAATCCGGCCGAACCCATTGATCGCTACTTTGACAGGCATGTTCTTGATTTCGTTTGCTAAGTTTCAGGATGAGAAAAACCGAACGCCCAGCGTATTCGCGAAGGGGGTCGGGTCAACGCGTTTTTGGGAGAGAGACCGCGTCACAG
>CAZZKQ010000566.1:0-2440 GCA_964654875.1 uncultured Verrucomicrobiota bacterium
CGGGTCCGGGGCAAGGGCCGCAAGGAGCGGATCGTCCCCGTCGGCCGACCCGCACTGGAGGCGCTCGGACGGTACTGGTCGAGGATCGGCCAACCCAGCCACCCTGACCATCCCGCGTTCCCCGGGGGACGGAGCGCCGGCGGAACGATCCAGCCCTCCGAGGTCCAGACCCGGCTGAAGCGACATCTGAGGACCGCAGGGCTCGATCCGAAGCTCACCCCCCACAAGCTGCGACACAGCTTCGCCACCCACCTGCTGGACCGCGGGGCCGATCTCAGGAGCGTCCAGGAACTGCTGGGCCATGCCCGTCTGTCGTCCACGGAGATCTACACCCACGTGTCGACCGAACGTCTGAAGCGGGCCTACCAGCAGGCCCATCCCCGGGCCTAGCCGGCTCGCCCGCAGGTCCGGCCCATGGGCTGCCGCGGGATCACCGGGCCTTCTCGGCCTCGAGCGCGACCCGGAGGCGCTCCGCCTCCTCGCTGAGATCCCGCAGGAGTCCGGCGACCCGCTGCGCATCGGTCCCCGCACCCTCGAGCTGGGCGCACAGGGCGGCCATCCGGAGCCCCCCGAGATTGTTGGCGCTGCCCTTCAACGTATGGGCGGCGGCCTTGAGTCCGGAGGCACGGCCGGATCGGGCGGCCTCGCTGAGATCCGACAGCCGCTGCGGCAGGTCCGACAGGAACAGGTCGACCAGCTCCGCGAGCGGGTCGGAACCTGAGGGGGATCGGAGGCCCCGGAACACCTCGAGGACAGACGGGTTGAGGGTCGGAACCTCCGCTCCGACGGACGGGACAGCGACCGGCGGAGACTCCACCCGCGGCGCCAGACCCGCCGTGCGCAGGGAGGCCTGGGTGAGCGCCCGACGCAGCCCCTCCTCGTTCAACGGCTTCGTGAGGAAATCGTCCATCCCCACCGCCAGGCAGCGTTCCCGGTCGCCCGACATGGCGTTGGCCGTGAGCGCGATGACCACGTGCGGATGATGGCGCCCGAACTCGCCGGCCGCCTCGCGTCGACGCAGCTCCCGGGTGGTCTCGTAGCCATCGAGCTCCGGCATCTGGCAGTCCATCAGGATGACGTCGTAGGGCTCCGAGTGGACCGCCTGGAGGACGGCACGGCCGTTGGTGACGATGTCGGCCTGGTACCCCAGCTTGTTGAGCAGGGTCACGGCGACCTTCTGGTTCACCAGGTTGTCCTCCGCCATCAGCAGCCGGAGGGGGCGGTCGAGGACCTGGCCGCCGGAGGGCGCCTGCACCGTCCGTTCCTCGGCGCTCGCGAGGGCGTCCTCGCCACGGAGGATCTGTCCCATCAGCTCGCCCAGGCGGGCCATCCGCACCGGTCGCATCAGGGATCCGGCGACGCCGACGGTCCGGAGGAGTCCCGGATCGAGACGCTGTCCGACCGGTGCCATCAGGAGGACCTTGAGGCGCTCGAGTCCCGGGCGCATGTGCGCCTCGTGGGCGAAGGACAGTCCATCGAGATCCGGCAGCTGGTAGTCCCCGATGACGGCCAGGAAGGGATCGTCGGACCCCTGGGCGGCGACGAGCCTCTGGAGGGCCTCCTGGGCGAGGTCGGTCTCGTCGGCACGGAAGCCGAGCTGCGTCAGCCCTTCCACGATGCCATGTCGGGTGGCCGCGTGCTCATCCACCACCAGCACCCGCGGGGCGGGCCGGCCCTCGAGCTCGGGCAGGCGTGCCGGGGCCACGCCGACCGAATCGCCCCGGACCCGTCCAAGCCGGACCGTGAACCAGAAGATGGATCCCTTGCCCTCGGCGCTGCTGAATCCGATCCGCCCCCCCATCCGCTCGACCAGCTGCTTGCTGATCGACAGCCCGAGACCGGTGCCGCCAAAGCGACGGGTGGTGGACATGTCGGCCTGCTCGAAGGCGCCGAACACCGTCCGCTGGGCGGACTCGGGAATCCCGATGCCGGAGTCCTGGATCTCGGTCTGGACGACCAGCTCCCCCGGGGTGGAGTCGACGAGGGAGACCCGGAGCAGGACCTCCCCCTTGAGGGTGAACTTGATGGCGTTGCCGAGCAGGTTGGTGAGCACCTGGCGGAACCGTCCCGAATCCCCGAGACATCGCGCGGGGATCCTCGGGTCGACGAAGGCCGTGAACTCCAGCCCCTTGCTGAAGGCGCGCTCGGCCAGGAGTTCGCTGACATCCTCGATCGTGTCGCGGAGACCGAACTCGACCGTGTCGAGCACGACCTTTCCGGCCTCGATCTTCGAGAAGTCGAGGATGTCGTCGATGATCGTCAGCAGCGCCTGGGCGCTGTGCTGGACCGTCTCGGCATAGTCCCGCTGCTCCGGGGTGAGCGGGGTCTCGAGGAGCGCCCGGATCATCCCCAGCACGCCGTTCATCGGGGTGCGGATCTCATGGCTGGTGTTGGCGAGGAAGCGGGACTTGGCGAGGGCGTTCTGCTCGGCGGCATCCCG
>CAZZKQ010000567.1:0-2436 GCA_964654875.1 uncultured Verrucomicrobiota bacterium
GGCCCAGCTGGATGTTGCCCTTCACCCTCTTGGAGGGGTCCCAGAGCCAGACGTAGGGCGTGAGCTGGATGTCGCCGATTCCGCCCGCGGAGGTCGTGTGGCGTCCCATTCCGGGATGCTCATAGAGCGAGGAGCGGGTCGAATAGACGAAGGGGAGGTCGAGCGCCAGGCTCCAACGGGGGGTGAAGGCGTACTGGATCCCGAGGTCCCAGAGATAGGTGTCGTTGATGACCTGGGTGCCTTGGGCGAAACGCTGGTACTGCTCCTGAGTTCCGCGGAAGTGGCGATCCGAGTTGAACCACCGGAATCCGAGGGTGGCCAGCCACTCGCCGCGGGCGAGATCGGCGTCCGCAGGTTGGGCGAAATCCTCGAAATGGCACATGCCCGTACCGCGGAGCGCGACGCAGCCCTGTGCAAGGGACGTCGAGGTTCCGGTCCAGAGCGCGAGAGCCAGGGTGGGGAGTGCCGCCCAGGTCTGAAGACGGAGCAGCAGGGTGGGTTGGATGGCAGAGGTGTTCATGGATGACGTCTCCTATATCGCCTCACCGGCTGCGATCTGCCGCGAGAATGGGGTGGGCCGCCTCGTCTGCGGGGTGAGGTGCTGGCAATCCGTGGCGGATTGCAGACTGGGAATCCTTGGATCCCCTGGAAACCTGGCCCCCGAACCCGAGACCGGCTTGCAGGCCCCTACATCACCTGCGCCGTTGAAGCCTGGACCTCAAGCGAGAGCCTGCCGGACCTGGATTTCAGACGTACCGGGGATCCGAACATCCGGCTCAGGGTCTCCGAGCGCAGGGCGGTCTTCCGGGGGCCTGCGGACACGACCCGCCCTCCGCTCAACAAAAGGGCATGGGTGAACAGCGGGGTGATCTCCTCGACATGGTGGGTGACCAGCACGAGGGAGGGGGCATCCGGCTGGCGGCTGAGGCGTTCCAGGAACTGGAGGAAATGTTCCCGGGCCACCGGATCCAGGCCCGCGCAGGGTTCGTCCAGGATCAGGAGACGGGGTCGGGCCATGAGAGATCGGGCGATGAGGACCCGTTGACGCTCGCCTTGGCTGAGCACCGCCCAGGGACGGTCCTTCAGATGAGCGGCCTCGACCCGTTCCAAGAGGCGCAGGGCCTCGCGCTGGTCTGACCGCGTCGGCTCGCCCCAGAAGTCGATCATCGCGTACCGGCCACCTACGACCGATAGCAGGGCAGGTTCCGTGTCGGCCATCATCTGTCGGAGGGAGGAACTGACCAGGCCGATCCGACACCGCAGTTCCCGCCAATCGCTGTCGCCAAACCGGCAGCCGAGCAGCTCCATCTCGCCCTCGGTGGGCATGAGATAGCCGATCAGGGCGGACAGCAGGGAGGTCTTGCCGGAGCCATTGGCCCCGATGAGGACCCAGTGTTCCCCGGGCTCGACCCGCCAGGAGACGCGGTCGAGGATCCGGGTGTCATCCCGGACGATGGTCAATCCGGAGACCTCGAGGATGGGGGCTCGGGACCGGCTCACCGCTTGGCGAAGATCCGGTTGGCCTCCTCGAGGGTCTCCTTGGAGCCGATGTCGTACCAGATCCCGGGCACGGACCACGTGTGGACCGGCTCCCGAGGGTAGAGCCACTGGACGAGGCGTCCGGGCTGGTCGGGGTTGTTCCCCTCGGCGAGATACTGACGGATCTTCGGCAGCGTCGCGCGCGGGTAGAAGTAGAGGGCGATCCCGATCTGGGTGCTCGCGGGATGCTCAGGCTTCTCGACGAAGCTCAGGAGTCGATTCGAGGGATCGACCTCGACCACGCCATACTTCTTGGCCTGGTCGAGCGAGCCAACGTCATAGACTCCCAGCACGGGTTGGTTGACCTGTCGGCAGAAGGTCCCGAAGTCGGCGAGGGACTCACTGAAGAGATTGTCCCCGGCGACCACGATCAGGTCGTCGTCGACCTTCTCGCGCTCGAGGACGAGGTTGAGGTCCCCGATGGCGCCCAGCTTGTTGGTGTCGTCGGTGGAGCCGTCGTTGACGATGGTGAAGTCGAGCTTGGCCTTGGTGGCCCGGTACTGGTCGGCCCAGGCCTGGAAATGTCCGGCGAACTTGGCGTTGGTGACGATGTAGACGCGGTCGATCCCGGGGATGGGCGCGAGGTTGTCGAGGACGTAGTCGATCATCGGCTTCCCGGCAACGGGCAGCAGCGGCTTGGGCTGGGTCAGCGTGAGCGGATACAGGCGCGTGGCGTAGCCGGCGGCGAGGATGAGGACTTTCATGGCGAGGGTGGGGAGGGTTTCGGTCTGCCCTCCGATGATCAAGCGCGTTTCCTCACACGATGGAAGAGGGACTCACATGGCGGTGCGGGGGCACGGAGGAAGATCCGGGGAAGATGGGAAGAGAGGGACCAGAGTTTGGCGTCGGTGGCTCGGGACCGGATGCCTCAGGCGTCGACGGGTGTGTGATGCAGTG
>CAZZKQ010000568.1:0-2433 GCA_964654875.1 uncultured Verrucomicrobiota bacterium
CATGGTGGTGATCCGGGGCGTGAACATCTATCCGACGGCCATCGAGGAATGGGTCCGCCGATCGGGGGATGTCGGGGAGTATCGGGTGACGGAGGATCGTCGCGGAGCCCTGGCGGAACTGGGTATCGAACTGGAGGCGGATGCGGAGACCGCGGCGAGGCTGGAGTCCAGGCTGCGGGACGAACTGGCGTTGCGGGTGCCCGTGACCGCGGTTTCCCGAGGAAGCCTGCCCCGCTTCGAGCTCAAGGCCCGACGCTGGCGGCGCCTGGGCTGAGGTTCCAGCGCCTCAAACGAGCACCCGGACCCGACCGTTCTCGACCGAGACCGGAAAGCAATCCACTGGCTGATCCGGACGCGAGGCGCAGGCGCCCGTGCGGGCATCAAACTCCCAGCCGTGGAGCGGACAGTAGAGCTTGGTGCCATCGAGGTAGCCCGCCCCCAGTGGCACGCCGCGATGGGGACACCGGTCACCGAGGGCATGGAATTCCCCCCCGACATTCAGGAGCGTGAAGCGCCGTCCCTGCACCTCCACGGTCCGACATTTCCCTGGCGCCAGGGAGTCCGCCGCCGCCACATCGATCCAGGTCATGGCGTTGCAGGCGGTTGGGGTTTTGACGGCGGCGGCGGGGTGATCGGGGGCTTGGCCTTCTTCCACGGCATGTCGGGGAACTTTTCGGGCAGCTTGAACGCCTGGGGCTTCGGACCCGCCATCTTGAGCTCGTCCTCGGCGGCCGCGGAGGTCGGGACCGCCGGGGTGGTCCCCGCCGCAGGCGGCGCGGTCATGTCCTGCTTCCACGAGGCGATGCGGGCCTGCAGTCCATGATGCTCCGCCGTCTTCTTGTCGCCCGACTTCATGTAGAAGAGCGACAGGTTCGTGTGCACCAGCTGCTCATGGGGTCGGAGCTTCTCGGCCCGGTGTCCGTCCTCGATCGCCCGTGCGTAGTCCCCCTTGCGGTAGTGGCACATCGCGATGCCGAGCCGGGCATCGAAGTGGTCCGGCGACCGATTCAGGATCCCCTCGAGCCTCTCGATGGCCCCATCGAAGTTGCCCGTCGAGTACTCGAACATCGCGTCGTCGTAGTCTGCCTGGAACTCATCCACGCGCCGAAGCTGGCCGCGATGGCCGGATCCGGCAAGCAGGCGGCTCAGTGCACCGGCTCCAAAAACGGCCGTACCAACGCCGGCAGGATGTCCCGCTCGTGGGCGTGGCCCACGGTGAACACCACGAACACCCACCGCCGCCCGTCCGCCGTCTCGACGTAGGCGGCATCGTGCCGGGTCTGGCTGGTCCAGCCCGCCTTCGACCACAGCCGGGAACCCCGCAACGCCGGATCCCGCAGCGCGATCCCCACGAAGCCATGGGTCTGGTCCTCCGGGTCCTGGACCGGTCCGTGCACGTCCCGCTTCATCCAGTCCAGCATCTGACGGGTTCGCGGACCCGACGCCGCCGTGCCCGTGACGATCTCGGTCAACAGCCGCGCCGTCGCCTCCGTGGTCAGGGTGTTCCGCTTCGGCTCGAAGCGCTCGATGGCCTGCTTCTCCCGGCCGTAGGGCCCCTCGCACCAGGGCTTCTTGTTGACGTTGATCCCGACATAGCCCCGCGCCTCGAAGAACCGGTTCACGGCGTTCCGTCGGTCAAACCAGTCCTTCAGCTCGGGTTCCGACAGCTCCGGGCCGCTGGTGGTGCCGGTCAGGACATCGACCACCAGATGGGTCGCCTCGTTGGCGCTGTCGACAATCATGTCGCGGAGCGCCCGTTGCAGCTCGGGCGTGTCGCGGATCCGCCGCTCCTCCAGGGCCTGCTCGGCCGCAAAGAGGTAAAAGAGCTTCACGACGCTGGCCGGGTAGATCTGGACCCCGCCACGGTAGCTGCCCCACTGGGGCCGGGTCGGATCCGAGAGGTCGACCACGGTCATGGCGATCTGGTCGCTCGCGAGGTTCCGGTGGGCGAATTCGAGCAGGGTCTGCTCCACGGTCCGTCCGACCCGGGCCTGGAGGACCGGCGAGGCCATCGCCTTGGGATGCCTGGCGAGGGTGGGAGTCGACGCGTCCTGTGCCGCGACGGTGCCCAGGAGGACCAGGCCCAACACCCGACAGAGCACGATGGGCAGGCGTCGATTCATGGGGTGGCCGAGGGCTCAGGATCGGATCCGGCCTGCAAGACACCCGCCCGTTCCAGGAATCGAATGATCGTGTCGCCATGCCGGAGCTGTCGGCGTTCGTGCCACCGTGGGGTGAGATCCAGGGTGTCCCGCTTCGTGTGGCCCAGGACGAACAGGCCGGCGGGTTCGAGGAGATCGGGGAGATCCGGCGCATCGAGCAGCCGCTGGGCCAACGACTCCGATCGGCGTCCCACATTCTTCTCGCCGTAGGGCGGGTAGAGCTGGGTCTCCTCGGCGCCGATGGCGATGCGCCCGTACCCCAGGCTGCGGG
>CAZZKQ010000569.1:0-2425 GCA_964654875.1 uncultured Verrucomicrobiota bacterium
GGGCGGACGCCGTGCAGGTTTGGCGGATGATCCCCTGTCCTGGACCGGCCCCCATCCTCGACCGCGGCCCCATCGGGCCGGATTCCCGATCGATCCTCGCGTCGGTGCCCTGGGATGAGATGCGGTGCGAACGCGGGCGGATCCGTCCCGGGTACGCGTGGATCGAACCGCTGGTGGCAGAGGATTCCGGCGGACGGATCTGGCGTGACCTCGCAGCGCCCGCGGATGGGGGCGTTCGGCTCGACCGGCTGCCGCTGGTGATTTCGACGCAGGACTGGGCGTCGCTCGAGCGGGGGCTCTGCCAGAGGGCCGCGCTGCTCGACCACCTCCTGCAGGATGTCTACGGCCCACAGGAATCGATCCAGTCCGGCTGGCTGCCGGCGGGGGTCGTCTATGCCGACCCACGGTTCCGACGCTCGGTCCATGGGCGGACCGGAACCGGGGGGCCACTCCTCCGGTTCCTGGCCACGGATCTGGTCCGGAACCCCGACGGCATCTGGAACGTGGTCGCGGACCGCACCGGACTCCCTGGGGGACTGGGGCTCGCGCTGATGGGACTGGTCGAGTCGGCCCGGGCACTCCGGGGTGTGCTCGACGGACTGGGCACCCAAGCTGCACAGGGTTTCGCCGCGGCGCTGGGCGTGGCCTGGGGCACAGGGCCGGGGCCAGGGCTGGGTCGGGCCCTGCTGGTGCCCGAGGGAACCCACGATGAGGCGGACATCGGATGGATGGCCAGAGGCGTGTCCTGCGGGGTCGTGGACGATGCCGACCTGGGGATCCGCGGGGTCCATCTGCATCGGAGGACCCCCTCGGGACTCGAACGCATCGAGCTGCTGATCCAGACCCGGCATCGCAACGGCGACGGGGGCGCGGGGGCGACCCGGGACCCGGGGCGCATCGATCTGTCCGACAGCAGGACCCTCGGAAGCCTCCAACGGATCAATCCCCCGGGTGTGGACCTTGTGGAAAGCCCAGCCTGGACCCCTTTTCTGCCCCGTCTCTGCCAGCACCTGCTGGGAGAGGACCTCCGGCTCCGGTCGTTTCCAGTCTGGTGGTGTGGGGACCGCCAATCGCTGCGACAGGTCGAGGACAACCTCGGCCGGCTGGAGGTGGAGTCCGCGCACGCGGGGCGGGCGGGATTCCTCGGACCCCGCCACCCCCTGGGATCCGACGACGAGGTCCGGATCCGTCGACACATCGACCTGCGGCCCGAATGCTGGGTGGCCCGTGAGCCGATCCAACCGGCCCACGCGCCCTGGTCGACCTCGGGTGGGCTCCTCGGCCAGCCGACCGTGCTGCGGATGTTCACCGTCGCGACCTCGACCGGCTGGCGGGTCCTGCCCGGAGGCCTCGCCCATGTCTACGGACCCGGGTCGATGCGGGATCCTGCGCACTCCGGGACACCTCCGGTCAAGACCGTCTGGATCGACATCGGACCCGGTGCCGTGGGCGCCTCGACCCCGGAGACCGGGACCCGGCTCCATCGACCCCGCCGCGAGCCGCTGCTCTCCCTCGGCATGGCAGACCGGTTGGTGCGGCTGGGACGCACCTGGTCGCGATGCGATCACGGATGCCGCTGCATCGAGGCGATCCTCGTCCGGTCACAGGATGGGGTGACCCCGGTCCGGGATCCCGTGGTGCGGATCCTGTCGACGCACCTGCTGCGGCATCTGGGCCTCCATGGCGAGGATCCCCTTGGAGAACGGGGCTCCGGGGCCGGCCTGCGGGAGGCACGTCCGACGACGGGAATCCCCTCGGACTGGTTCCGGACGCTGAGCGACCCGTTGATCGACCAGATCGGCCCGTGCCAGCCCCACCTTCCGCCCGGACTCCGGGATCGGGTGGAACGCCTCCGGCGTCAGCTCCACCAGATCCTCGAATCCACAGGTCGGGAAGGGCTCGAGGACCTTCCGGTGCTGCTCGAGGCTCTGCGGGGTCTGTTGCTCACCGGCTTCGACGAGGACGATGCCGGACGATTCCTGGCGCTCGGGTGGCACTGGGACCAGGCGCTCCATGCCGGGACCCTCCTGATGGATTTCCTCTCGAGACCCTCACATCCGCTGCCCGGGCTCGGATGGGCCGTGGACTCGATCCTGGGGATCGGCGCGTCGCGACCCCATCGGTCGGTCCTGGCCGGCATGGACGGTGCCGGCGTGGTGGACCGGGTCTGGGATCCGACCGAACCCGGTTCGCTGCTGCAACGGCTGATCCGGATCCGGGACACGCTGGACCAGGTCCAGGGCCACAGCCCGGGCCTGTTCCTGAACCGGCCCCGACAAGGCGTCACCGAGGCGATGATCGAGGCCGAGCGCGCGGGGAACGATCCACTCGGCGCCTTCCCCTGCACGGAGGAGATCCTCCGACGGATCGTCATCCGGATCCGACGCGCCCACGAGCACTTCTGCGAGGACTTCAACGATCTGCC
>CAZZKQ010000570.1:0-2407 GCA_964654875.1 uncultured Verrucomicrobiota bacterium
AAAACGGGGAGTTGCGGAGATACCGGGTCACGGTGGGACGCGTCCAGGGCAGCCAATTCAGCGGGCTGTGTTCGCGCACCGGGAGGATCCTGAACAACCTCCGCATGGACAACATCGTGGAGTTCCATCCCGTTGAGGAGGCCTCCGAGGCTGAAGCGCATTCCGGCGCGCAGGACAAATCCCCCGGGCAACAAGGACTGTCATGACGGAATCAGAGATCCGGGAAGCCGTGGAACGGGTTCTCGCCGAGAATCCCGGCAGGTTCACCCAAAAGGACCAGAAGACCCTCAAGGTGGAGGGCACGAGGGTCATCGATACGTTGGTCGACATGGCGGAGGCCGACATCCAGTACGCAGCCGTCGTCACGAAGGAGTCCCATGGGTTTGCGTCTTGATTCCCTCAAATCGGATATCCGCGGGCCTCTTTGCGGCGCGGAACTGCAGGGATTGGCCCGGCTCGACCTCATCGTTCTCCTTGGGCCCAACGGATCCGGCAAGTCGACCCTGCTCGAGCCTTTGAAGAACAGTTCCAACGGCGCTCCCGTGGGCTGCTTGGATTCCGCGACAGGGAGAACTGAAACCTTCAGCTCCAGGGGGGTGAATCAAAAGATTGCGTTCCTCACTTCGGTCGAACTCATGGCGGAGTTCCGTGATCTGAAGGACGCGCTGGCCCTTGCCGCCAATTCCATCCGCCCTTCGGATGAGGCGCTGGTGCTCGGCAAGTTGAAGGGCCAGTTGGAAAAGAACACCCACGAAGCATCCGTTCCTCCGGGTCTGGAGTCCCTTCGAGGAACCTATCTACAGCAGGACCGGATATGCGGTCTCATGCCGAGGACGGTCGATGGGTATGAGCGTCTTGGCCGGCGGCTCGCCGATCGGAAGGGTGCGGTGTGGCGGTCGATCGACCTCGATTCAGGGGCGGGGGAACGGAAGGCGGTGGAACTCCTTCTCCTGCCTGAATCACGGAAGTTGGCGGGGCTCAACGAATTCCGTCCCGGACTGAATGCCCTCCGCCAGCTGCCCCAGAACCCAGCGATGGGTCCGGCGGGTGCACTTCTGGATGCGGAGACCCGGTTGACGTCTGCCCTCGAGGCGGCAAGGAATGCCGTCGAGGGACTTCCATCCCCGGGGCTCGGTGCGACGCTGGGGGAGCAGGCGAAGGCGGTGTTGCAGCACCTCAAGGAGGCCTCGGAGGCCATCCAGGCGGTTTTGGACGCAAAGGATCTCCTGAAGGAGGTCCGGACCAAGGCGAGGAAGTTCCTCGAAAAACGTGAGGCAAACCCGGCGTCACCGGCCGGGTGCCCTGTGTGCGAGGTGCAGATCGATGCCTCGCAGCTCATTCCCAGGCTTGGGGAACAGACCTCCGGCGAGGACGTCGAGGCCGCGGCGCTGAGGGCCAGGAAAAGCAAGGTCGACGACGTCTGGGGGCGCCTGGATCCGGTCCTCAGGCAATGGATGCTGGCAGTGGATCCCGCCCAGAAGGCGTTTGCCGCGCTGACCCAATCGGTGGAGTCGATCCGCCTGAAACTGGCACCCGCCGTGGGATCCGATGAAGCAGTCCGGCACGCCGCGGAGGACCTGAGGAATCAATCCGGGCGGTGGATCACCGGGAATCCCGTTGGACCGACCCGACAGGCGTTGGACGGGATCCGTGGCCTTGGCCGTTGCGCCCAGACCTCTCTGGAAAGGCTGGACGGCATCGAACACGATCTGAATCAGGACCTGTCGGAGGCCCAGGCCGACTTCGGGCAGTTCCAGAGACTGGGAGACGCCTTGGCCGCGGCGCGCGCCCTCGATCGCCTTGAGTGGAGCGCCAATCCCGATGAGGCCGAGGCGGAACGACTCCGGACCGCACAACGACAGACATGGCTGGAGGTATTGCAGCAGATGGTGACGGAGCGAGTGGGCCGCGCCAAGTGCGCCACCGATGAGGTCGTGAAGGACCCTCGGGTCCAGGAACGGTTCAATCGTTTCATCGAGAAGGTCGGCCCCATCCATCCCTCGCTTCGACAGATGGTCTTCCGCGGCGACCATCTGGATGTTGGCGGCGAGGACCGGCAGGAGGACCTCTCGGAGGGACAGCGGGTCCTGGTGAACATCGCCGCTGCAATGGCCGTGGTGGGCAAGGTGGCGGGAACCCCCGACCACAAGCCGGGCTGGATCGCGTTCGATGAACCGACGAATGGCCTCGATGACGATGGGCGTGACGGGGTCGCCGACTATCTGGGAGGGATGTCGCTCGCCGATGTTCCCAGCCAGATCGTCGTGGCCACCTTCGACGGGGTCTTTGCCGACAGGCTGATCAAGAAAGCGTTGACCTCGGGGCGTACCGTAGGCCGTGTGGTCCTGCCCACCTTCGAGCCGGGACGTCGTCATGAGCTCGCCGTCCAACGCCACTGAACCGAATT
>CAZZKQ010000571.1:0-2389 GCA_964654875.1 uncultured Verrucomicrobiota bacterium
GCCCGAATGAGTCCTGCCACCCGAGCCAGTCTGATGCTGGTGTTCACCTGCGCCTGCTGGTCCTTCAGCTTCCCCTTCATGAAGGCGGTCGAGCAGGTGGGCCGATCGAACGTCCCGGGGGAGTCGAGTGTGTTCTTCGCGGCGCTCTGCACGTCGCTGCGATTCAGCGTCGCCGCCGTTCTTTTCGGACTGTTCTGTGCCCGGACGCTGAGGGGGTTGACCCGTTCGGAGGTCTGGCAGGGGGCCGGCATCGGGCTGTTCGGTGGGATGGGCCTCGTGCTCCAGATGGATGGGATGGCCTATACGCTGGCTTCGACCTCGTCGTTCCTGACCCAGGGCTATTGCGTGTTGATCCCATTGTGGTTCTGCGTCACCCGACTGCGCTGGCCGACGGTGTCGGTGCTGGGAGCCTCGGGTTGTGCGGTGGGAGGCGCCGCGCTGTTGGCGCGGTTTGGAACGGAGGACTTCAGTTTCGGCCGTGGCGAGTGGGAGACCCTGGCGGGAAGCGTGCTGTTCACGGCCCAGATCCTGTGGCTGGAGCGACCGTGTTTCCGGGGCAACAACTCCCGCCATGCCACGGTTGTGATGTTTGGCTGTATGGCGCTGTCGACCTGGCCCCTGGCCTGGGCCGCGGGCTCCCAGACCCGGGTGCTGACCCAGGCCTATGCCTCCCCCTCGGCGATGGGGTTGCTCGCGCTGCTCATCGGGGTCTGCACCTTGGTGACATTCCCGCTGGCGAACCACTGGCAACCAAGGGTGAGCGCCACCCAGGCGGGCCTCCTCTATTGCAGTGAGCCTGTCTTCACGGCAGTCGTCACCCTGTTCGTGCCCGGTTGGCTCTCGGGTCTGACGGGCATCCGATACCTGGATGAGAGTCTCACGCCCCATCTGCTGGGCGGGGGACTGCTCATCCTGATGGCCAACATCTGGCTCCTCCTGCGTCCGCCGCCCAATCCCCAGGCGGACCCAACCTAGGCGCAGGCTCCGGGTGGTGGCTACAGAACGTGGCGCGGGACCATTCCCTGGTCGCGGGCCTCCCGGGACAGTTCCTCCCGGAAGTCGGGGTGAGCGATGGCGACCAGGGCCGCGACGCGCTCCGGCACGGAACGGCCCTTCAGGTTCACGATCCCCCATTCGGTGGCCACGAACATGGTGTCCGTCCGCGGGGTGGTCACGATGTTCCCCCGGGTCAGGGCCGGGACGATCCGGCTCTCCACGACGCCATCCTTCCGGACTCGGGTGGAGGGAAGGCACAGGAAGGAGCGGCCGTTTTTGGAGGCGAAGGCGCCCCGGACAAATTGAAGCTGTCCACCCGTGCCGCTGAGGTGACGGTGCCCCGCGCTCTCGGAGGCGGCCTGTCCCTGCAGGTCGACCTGGGTGGTGCTGTTGATCGAGACCACCCGGTCATTGGCCATGATGTGGTGGGGCAGGTTGGTCTCGTCGACCGGCAGGATCCGCAGGTCGGGGTTGTCGTGGAGGAATCGGTACAGGCGCTCGGATCCCCCGGCGAAGGTGAACACCACCTTCCCGACATGGGTCTGTTTCCTCGCTCCGGTGACGAGTCCCGACTCGCAGAGGTCGACGATGCCGTCGACCAACATCTCGGTGTGGATCCCGAGGTCCCGGATCCCGGCCTCACGGATGGCGCTGCAGATCGCGTTCGGCAGGCCGCCGATGCCGATCTGGAGGCAGGCGCCCTCCGGAATCTCCGCCGTGACGTGGCGGGCGATCCGAAGGTCGACCTCGGAGGGTGGGGGGTTGGACAGCGCAGGCGGACCGAGCCCCTCGGTCTTGATCACATGGTCCACCTTCGATTCATGGATCCCATTCCGCGGTCCGTGGACACGGGGAAGTCGGGGGTCGATCTCGACGATGACCGTCCGTGCCCGTTCGAGGAGCGCCTCATGGTAGGTGCAGGCGCCGCTGAAGTTGTAGATCCCTCGGGCATCCCGGGGGCAGCATTTCACGACGGCGACGTCGACCGGGTCCAGGAACCTGCGGTAGAGGTCCGGAGCTTCCCCGAAGTTCAGCGGGATGTAGTGGGCAAGTCCGGCGTCGTGAGTCCTGCGGTCGATGCCCGAGAAGTGCCAGCAGAGCCACTGGAAATGGCGCCCCTTGCGGTCAGACTCGACCACGGCCCTGGGGCGCATGGAGAGGGCGGAGCGGATTCTGACCCCTGCAAGCTCATCCCGCCGCGCGGCGAGTGCCTGGTCGAAGGCATCGGGCTGACCGATTCCGAACCCGTAGTCCACCCAGTGTCCGGGCTGGACAAGCCGGGCCGCTTCCTCGGCAGTGATGGGGCGGGCGGATCGGGAACACATGGGCAGATTCTACCGTCGGACC
Source organism: uncultured Verrucomicrobiota bacterium (assembly GCA_964654875.1). Taxonomy (GTDB): domain Bacteria; phylum Verrucomicrobiota; class Verrucomicrobiia; order Limisphaerales; family UBA9464; genus UBA9464. The sequence goes on from CAZZKQ010000571.1 coordinate 2,344, forward strand.
CGTCCACCGGTGGAGCCGGCCATCAAGGCCTCGATTTCCTCGCGGG
>CAZZKQ010000572.1:0-2389 GCA_964654875.1 uncultured Verrucomicrobiota bacterium
GGTGTTTGGCGATGAACGGGATGGTGAGGAACGAGAAGAAGGAACCGAAGTTGATCGAGAAGTAGAAGGCGGCGTAGGCCTTCTGGTAGAGCCGGGTCTTCCCGGCCGGGAACTGGTCGCCCATGAACGCGGAGACACAGGGCTTGATGCCGCCCGCACCGAACGCGATCAGGGCCAGTCCCGCCCAGAGCATCCAGGTCCGTGACCCGAGGCTCGAGGTCAGGTCGCTCAGGGCGAGCACCCCGTGTCCGGCGCAGTAGAAGAGGGAGATCCAGAGGATGGTCTTGTAGCGACCCCAGAGCCGGTCGGAGATGTAGGCCCCGAGCAGCGGCATGAAGTAGTTCGCCATGATGAAGAGGTGGATCCACACCGTGGCGGTGTCCTTGGTGAGTCCGAGTCCGCCGCGGACGACCTCGCCGGTGATGTAGCCGGCGAGAATCCCCTTCATGCCGTAGAAGCTGTAGCGTTCGCAGGCCTCGTTCCCGATGATGAATTTGACCTGCGAGGGCCAGCGGTCGGTGGACGGGCCAGAGGCAGAGGGAGTGGTCACGGTGGCGCGAGTATCCCGGGACCAGCGTTGCGGCAAAGTCCAAAGAGCAGGAGCGGCGGCAGAGACAGGGCTGGTGGGTGCCGCAGTGCCCTGCGGCACTGGGTGCGGGAGCACCCACCCAAGGTAGGGACCCACTCCGCTGGGTCCCCATCTTCCCCGTGAGGGTCAGGAGGACCTGAGGGCTAGTCGGGTTGATCGGACGCGTCCCAAGACCCCGTCCACCATCACAGGTTCACGATGCGCAGTGGGTCCAGATGGGGCCGCTGGGGACGACTACCGAGGGGCGGAATTGCCTCCGTGGTAGATCCCCGCTTGGCGCAGGTGGAACAGGATCCAGCAGATCTCCTCCTCGTAGGCGTTGCGGGTCGGGTACCGTGGGCCGGCCTCGGGCTGGTCCGTCCGGATCGCGAACGCCCCCCGGTTCAGCGCCACGTGGGGCACGTGCTGCAGCAGGTCCTGGAGGAAGGCGAAGAAGTCCGGGACGTCCTGCCTCTCCGGTATCGACCCCGGGGTGGGTTGGAATCGATGGGACTTCCACGTGAAGCGCAGTCCCCCGGCCAGGAGCACCTCGGCGTTCCAGCGCCAGTTCCTCTCCTCACCCGTCAGGACGAGTCGCTCGGGCGGCACATTCCTCTTCAGATTGAAGCCGACGTTGGCGGTGACTCGCCTGCCGAAATCCGTCTCCTGGACGAGCCCGCACGCGACGGCAGCGATGGACTTCCAGGGGACGACGAGTTCCCGGCCCAGCGGGTCGAGCGGGACGAAGCCGTCAGCCCGACAGGAAGCCTGATGAATCCGCTTCGCCGGAGGGAGGCCGGGCCAGTCGGAGTCCTGGACGACCTCGACGGACACCCCCTCGGCGGCGAGAAACGCCTGGAGATGGAGTGCAGGCCCCTGTTCGAGATCGCGGATCAGGACGCCGAAGGCATCGCGGACGAACCCATGCGCGTCCACCTCCGGGAAGACGCCGCTGTCCCGAAGGGCCCGTTGCACGGCCCCCAGGGCCGGCGGATCGATCGAGGTCTGGATGAGATGCCACGCCATGGGCTTGAGGTTCAGGAGGGCGATCGGGGCTGACAAGGGAGTCGGAAAGCGACGAGTCCTGCCGATACGTGGTTCTTCGGAGAGGGTCGAGGTCCAGCCGCGACGAGGCAAAACCCTACCGAGGGTCGCCATCGCCCCCGTGGTAGATTCCCGACCGATGCAGGTGGAACAGAATCCAGCAGGTCTCCTCCTCGTAGGCGTTGCGGGTTGGATAGCGCGGTCCGGCATCGGGTTGATCCGTCCGGATCGCGAAGGCGCCCCGGTTGAGCGCCGCGTTGGGCACATGGCTCACCAGGTCCTGGATGAAGGCGAAGAAGTCTGGGGCGTCCTCTCCCTCGGGGAACGACCCGCGGGTCGGTTGAAAACGGTGGGATTTCCACGTGAAGCGGAGTCCGCCGGCCAGGATCACCTCGGCGTTCCAGCGCCAGTTCCGTTCCTCGCCGGTCAGGACCAGGCGGTCGGTTGGCAGCGGTTCCCCGTAGTCGAACGTGTCGCCACTGTCCCATGAGACTGGCGTGTCGCCGATCCGTGTCATGGTGGCGTTGAGCGGCACGGGCGTTCGGCCAAGGCTGACGCTGGCGGTGACCCGCTTGCCGAATTCCGTCTCCCGGACGAGGCCACAGGCGACGGCGGCGATGGAGTCCCACGGGACGATCAGTTCCCGGCCGAGTGGGTCGAGCGGAGCGAAGCCATCCGTCCGACACGAGGCGAATTGGATCCGCTTCGCCGGCGGGAGGCCTGGCCAGTCGGAGTCCTGGACGACCTCGACGGACACCCCCTCGGCGGCGAGAAACG
>CAZZKQ010000573.1:0-2377 GCA_964654875.1 uncultured Verrucomicrobiota bacterium
GTGGAATCCCATCGCGGGACGGGTCCGACCATAGACCCGGGCCGCGGCACGGATCTGTCCTGCCTCAACCCCGCACCAGCGCGACGCGGTCTCGGGACCGTATCCCGCAATGAAGGGACCGAACTCCGCGAGACCTTCCACGGAAGGATCCACAAATCCCTCCTCGATGAGGACCTGCGCCATGGCGTTGAGCAGGGCGACATCGGTGCCGGGGCGTGGGCGGAGATGGACCGTGGCGGCTGCGGCGAGCTCGGTCTCCCGTGGATCGACCACCACGAGGGGGGCGCCGCGTCGGACGGCCTGCAGGATCCGCGCACCCACGACGGGATGGTTCTCCGTTGGATTCGCGCCGCAGACGAGGAAGGCCCGGGCGGTCTCGATGTGTTCGAACGAGTGGGTGGCGGCCCCGGTGCCGAGCATGGACCCGAGGGCGGCGGCGCTGGGGGCGTGGCAAACCCGGGCACAGCAGTCGACATTGTGGGTGCCGAGGACGAGCCGTGCGAACTTCTGGGTGACATAGGCCTCTTCGTTCGTGCCCCGTGCCGAGCCCAGGATGCCGATGCTGCCGCCGCCCCAGCGGTTGCGGATCTCGTCCAAGCGTCGGGCGATCCAACGCACCATGCCCGTCCACGAGGTGGGAACCCACGGTGCATCCCGACGGTCCATGGATCTTCGGACGAGTGGGGTCATCACCCGGTCCGGAGCCGATCCGAAGGCAAACGCGTACCGCCCCTTGGCGCAGGCATGACCCCGGTTGACCGGGGCATCGAGCACCGGACGGGTCCGGAGAACGCGGGTCCCCTGGCTTGCAATCTCCAGTTCGCACCCCACCCCGCAATAGGGACAGGTCGTCCGTGTCCATCGGTCGGGTTCTGAGCCGTCCTCAGGATGACGATCCTTCAGGGCGCCGGACGGACAGGTGTCGGCGCAGGCGCCGCAGCCGACGCACGAGCTGGTGGCGAGCGTCGGACCATCCGGCCGGATCAGGGTCCGGTCCCCCCGGTTCCAGACCTGCCAGACCCCACGGCCCTCCACCTCGTCGCAGATCCGGACACAGCGAAAGCACAGGATGCACCGTGAAAGGTCCACCTGGAGGTGCCGATGGCTGGTGTCCACGAAAGGCGGATCAAAGGGCGAACCGGCCTGTGTGCCATTTCCACCTTCCCAGAGCCCGGCGCCGGCTGAACCGACCGACACCCCGTGGCGGAGGAGCTCCTTCAGGAACGGCGTGGGATTTCGAACGGCATCCGGGTCCCACGGATGTCGTTCGGCCATCAGGCCGAGGAGGGTCTTGCGGATCGATTCCACTCCGGGCGAGTGGGTCTGGACGACCATTCCGTCGACGATGGGTGTCGTGCAGGCGGTCGCCAGCCGGTCGTGACCTTCAATCTCCACCGAGCACAGGCGACATGCACCGGTGGGTCGGAGTCGGTCGTCATGGCAGAGGGCGGGAACATCGAGGGATAACCGTCGACAGGCCTGGAGGAGGGACAGGCCCTCCGGCAGATCCTGTTCGACCCCATTGATCCGGATCACTGGCATGCGGGCCTCCTCTGGGGTTTCCGGTTCAGCAGGCTCTGGGTGAACTGCCCAAGCCCCCGCCCGAGCCCGCACAGGCTGGTCTGGATCAGGGCGTCGGACAGCGCCTCGATCTCATCGGTTTGGTGGGCTTCCGATGTCGTCCCGGTCGCGCTCTGGGCCTGGAGACGTTCGAGTCGTGGTGCCCCGAGGCGACATGGGGTGCATTTCCCGCAGGACTCCTCGGCGGCAAACCGGCTGACCTCGCGGGCGAGTTCGGCGAGGCAGGTCCTGGCGTCGAAGGCGATCACCCCGCCGTGGCCCACACCGGCACCGATGCGGGAGAGCTCCTCGAATCCGAGGGGGGTGTCGAAGTCCTTTGGGAAGACCACTCCCGACAGCGGTCCGCCCAGCAGAAGCCCCTGGACGGCCGCTCCATCGGCCAACCCGCCGCCGTGGTGTTCGACGATCTCCCGCAGCGAGGCACCGAATTCGACCTCGTGTAGGCCGGGGTTTCGGAAGAGGGAGGTCATCGACAGGACCTTGGTGCCCCGGCTGGATCCGACCCCGAGCGCATGGAATGCGGGGGCGCCGTGCCGGACGATCCAGGGCACGTTGGCGAGAGTCTCGACGTTGTTGACGAGCGTCGGGCGGCCGAGGAAGCCCTGCTGGGTGGGATGCGGCGGGCGGGTCTGGACCTCAGGACGCCGGTGCTCCAAGGAGCGGAGGAGCGCTGTCTCTTCCCCGCAGACGTAGCTGCCGTGTCCATGCGTGAGCTGGATGTCGAAATCCAGCGTCGATCCCAGTATCTGGGGGCCGAGGAGTCCTGAGGCCCTCGCCTCTTCGAGAGCCGAGGAGA
>CAZZKQ010000574.1:0-2371 GCA_964654875.1 uncultured Verrucomicrobiota bacterium
GGACCCGGGCGCCGGGGGTGTCGCCGTCCAGAGATCCCGACTTTTCATTTTCCCACGAGGTCCTTTCCTCGCAGCCTTTCCGGGATGATGCAGCTCGAGCAGGAGGAGATCCGCGAGGCGGTGCGCCAGGCCCTCGCGGAGGATGTCGGGACCGGTGACGTCACGACGCTCGCCTGCGTTCCGCCGGACACCCGGGCCCGGGCCCTGCTCCGGGCCCGGGAACCGGTGGTGCTGGCCGGACTCGATCTCGCCATCGAGGCCTTCCGTCAGATGGACCCCAATCTCCGCATGACGCCACGGGCCAGGGACGCGGACACCATCGCCGCAGGATCGACGGTGCTGGAGGTCGAGGGGTCCGCCCGGGGCATCCTGACGGCGGAGAGGGTGGCCCTCAACTTCTGCCAGCGCCTCAGCGGTGTGGCCACCCTGACGGCGCGGTTCGTTGCCGTCGTGAAGGGCACCCAGGCCCGGATCCTCGACACCCGGAAGACGACCCCGGGATGGCGTCGGCTCGAAAAGCATGCCGTCGCCTGCGGTGGCGGCACCAACCATCGGACCGGTCTCCACGACCTCGTCCTCATCAAGGACAACCACCTCGCGGCACTCCGGGATGCCCCGCCCAATGCCATCGCCGCGGCGGTGGACCGGGCACGGCAGTGCTGGCCGGGACTCCGGGTCGAGGTCGAGACCGACACCCTGGAACAGGTCGACCAGGCGGCCGCAGCGGGCGCCGACATCATCCTGCTCGACAACATGGACCTGACCACCCTTCGCGAGGCCGTGCAGCGGGTGGCGGGGCGGTCGAGGACGGAGGCCAGCGGCGGGGTGCGCCTCGACACCGTCCGGGCCATTGCCGAGACCGGGGTGGATTTCGTGTCGGTTGGCGCCCTCACCCATTCCGCCCCGGCGGTGGATCTCGGACTCGACTTCGACGCATGAGTCCGGATGCATGCATCCTGACCCGCCTCCGGAGGGCCGGGGAAGCCGGGGTCGCCGTGTCCGACCTCGGCAGCCTGGTCCGGGACGATGCGACCGGCCTGACGGCACGCATCGGCGCCCTTCGAATGCTGGGATACGACATCGCCTCCACCGCGCACGGCGGCTTTGTCCTGAGATCGGGACCCGATCGACTGCACGCGGACGACCTGATCTCGAGGCTGCCGGATCGACGACGGATCGGACGGTCGATCCAGGTGTTCCAGGAGACCTCCTCGACCAACGACGTCGTGGAACGACTGGCTCGGGATGGGGTCGAGGAGGGGGCCGTGGTCCTCGCGGAATCCCAGACCCGGGGGCGGGGACGGATGGGACGCCGTTGGGAGTCTCCCTCCGGATGTGGTCTCTGGTTCTCGGTGTTGTTGAGGCCCCGGATTCCCTTGGGGGCCTCGACGCAGCTGACCGTCATGGCGGCGGTTGCCGCCGCCCGGGCCATCGGACAGGCCTCTGGACTGGAACCCGAGATCAAGTGGCCCAACGACCTCCACCTGCGGGGCCGCAAGTGTGGCGGCATCCTGCTGGAGCTCGGGGCGGAGTCCGACCAGATCCACCATGTCATCCTCGGCATGGGGATCGACGTGAACCTCTCGGCCTCGGAGATCCCGTCCCAGCTGCGCTCGATCGCGACCTCGCTGTCCCTCGAATCAGGACGACGCATCGATCGGCCCGCACTCGCCGCGCGGCTGCTCGAGGAACTGGACCTCGCCTACCACGATGTCCTGGAAGGCCGTTTCGGGACGATCGCGGACGAGTGGGAACGGCGCTGCACGACCCTCGGACGGTGGGTCTCGATCCGCGTCGGCCCCCGGGAGATCCATGGGCTGGCCGAGGCGCTCGACGAACAGGGCGCCCTCCTGCTCCGGACGGAGCACGGTCGGCTGGAACGCATCATCGGCGGGGAGGTCAGCCTGCTCCCGGCCGGACCCTCGTCATGATCCTGCTCCTCGACATCGGCAACACGCACACCCACCTCGGCTGGGCCGACACCCGGGGCGTCCGCAAGACCCGCGACCTCGACACGACCGAGGTCGTCGGGGGCCGGCTCCCGGGACACCTCCGGGACTGGCTCGGGTCCCGGGTCCCCGCCCATGCGGCCCTGTGCTCGGTCGTCCCTGCCGCGATTGGACCGGCGCAGGAGGCACTGCGTGGACTCCTGGGACACGCGCCGGTCGTCCTGCGGCCGGACACCGTTCCCGGGGAACTGCTGACGTTCCGATACCCCCGTCCCGAGACGCTCGGCGCGGATCGGATCGCCAATGCGATCGCAGCACGGCGACTCGTCGGGGCGCCGGTGATCGCGATCGACTTCGGCACGGCGACGACGTTCGACGTCATCGACTCCAGGGGGCGGTTCATCGGCGGGGTGATCGCCCCG
>CAZZKQ010000575.1:0-2365 GCA_964654875.1 uncultured Verrucomicrobiota bacterium
GCGGCGCTACATCGAGACCTTCACCCCCTACGCGCGCCAGTTCTTCGACCGGATGGACCGACCCGCGGTGGACCGCATCGAGAACATCCCGCCCGCCATCGCCATCGAGCAGCGCAACGCGGTCCGGAGCTCCCGGAGCACCATCGGCACCATGACCGAGATCTGCGACCATCTGAAGGTCCTCTGGCCCCACTGGGCCCGCAGACAGTGCCGGGAATGCGGGGGCACGGTCCGCCGGGAGCCACCCGACATCGTCTGGGAGACCGCCGGCGCCATGAACGGTGACGGTGCCGAGCTGATCGTGTCGTTCGACCTCCCGCTCACGGAACGTCTCCCGGTCCCCGAGCAGCTTGCACTCCTCGGCCAGCAGGGATTCCGCCGCCTGCTCGTCGACGGTGGGATCGTGCGACTCGAGGACGCAGCGGGGCGCATTCCCTCCGGCTGCCGCACGATCACGGTCGTCACCGACCGGGTTCGGATCGCCGCGGCGAACCGGTCCCGGTTCATCGACGCCTGCGAACAGGCCTACCGGTACGGACAGGGACGCCTGAAGCTCCACGGTCCCGGCGAAGCGGGCCGAAGATCCTGCCAGCCATTCTCCGCGGGGCTCCATTGCGCGGCCTGCGACATCCCCTACCCCGAACCGACCCCCTCCCTCTTCAGCTTCAACAACCCCATCGGGGCCTGCCCGGCCTGCAAGGGGTTCGGCCGGGTGATCTCGATCGATCCCGACCTCGCCCTGCCCGACCGATCCAGAACCCTCGCCGAGGGCGTGGTGAAACCCTGGCAGTCCGGCATGAGCGCCGAATGCCAGAAGGACATGATCCGCGCCGCACGACGCTGCGGGATCCCGCTCCATGTCCCGTTCAACAGCCTCTCCGAGGCGCATCGCCGATGGGTTGTTTCGGGGGAGCCAGGATACGACGCCAACGATCCCGAACACAGCTGGCCCAATCTCTGGTACGGGGTGGAGGGCTACTTCCGCTGGCTCGAGAGCAAGTCCTACAAGATGCACGTGCGCGTGCTGTTGTCCCGGTATCGGAGCTACCGCACGTGTACCGACTGTGGTGGACGCCGCTTCAACCCGGAGTCCCTGTCCTTCCGGATCCCCTCCGACAGCCCCGGAAACCCCGGACTCGATCTCGCCTCCTTCTACGCCCTTCCCGTTCGGGAGGCTCTGGCATGGGTCCGACGATTGGAGGACCCCTCGGCATCCATGACCGACCCGAGGGCCATTGCGCTCCGGGAGGTGCGGATCCGACTCGAGTACCTCGAGGAGGTGGGACTCGGCTACCTGACACTCGACCGGCCCACCCGCACCCTGTCCGGCGGGGAGACCGAGCGGGTGAACCTGACCACCTGTCTGGGGTCGCGCCTCACCCATGCCCTGTTTGTACTCGATGAACCCAGCGTGGGACTGCACCCACGGGACACCGACCGCCTCATCCGGATCCTGCATCGGTTGCGGGACGCCGGGAACACGGTGGTGGTGGTCGAGCATGAACCGAGCGTGATCCGGGCGGCGGACGAGGTGATCGACATCGGGCCAGGACATGGCCACTCCGGCGGCGAGATCGTCTTCCAGGGCCCTCCCAAGGCCCTCACACAGGCGCGGCATTCGCTGACCGCGGCACACCTGTCGGGTCGACAGCCGATGCCCCCACCCCGGCGGCGCCCGGTGGAGGGCGGGTCGACCGGGGCTGGGCCCGGATCAGGGACGCTGGAGGAGGCCCGCGGCGACTACCGCGTCCCGTCCCCATCACAAACCGCAGCCGCACACCCGGGAGGAATCACCGCCCTGCGGGAGAGCCCGGGCACCGGGGCCGTGCTCCGACTCGAAGGCGCCCGTGCCCACAACCTGAGGGATCTGGCCGTCGGGATCCCGCTGAACCGGTTCGTCTGTCTCTCCGGTGTCAGCGGCTCCGGCAAGACCACCCTGGTGCGGGAAATCCTGTTTCCACTGCTCCAGCAGCGGCTCGCCGGAAAGCAGGGGACCGCATCCGATGCCCTCGACGAGGAGGTCGATGGGGAATCGCGGGACGAGGCTCGATCGGCCCTCGCCGGGGCGTCGCTCACCGGAACCGGGTCCCTGGACGCCGTCGTGCTCGTGGACCAGTCACCCATCGGCCGAACCCCTCGCTCCAACCCGGCCGTGTACATCGGGGCGTTCGACGACATCCGGGACCTGTTCGCCGCAAGCCCGGCCGCCCGGGAGCGGGGTCATTCGGCCGGGGCGTTCAGCTTCAATTCCGCCCAGGGACACTGTGAACGTTGCCGGGGGGCGGGATTCGAGAAGATCGAGATGCAGTTCCTGAGCGATGTCTTCGTCCGATGCCCCGCCTGCCAGGGTCGCCGATACCGGGAC
>CAZZKQ010000576.1:0-2365 GCA_964654875.1 uncultured Verrucomicrobiota bacterium
GGGCATGAGGCCGTTGGCTTCGTCGGCATAGACGACCCGCATCCCGAGGCGGGAAAGTTCCCGCCCGAAGATCCCGTGTCCGCAACCCAGGTCGAGAGCGAGGCCGTCCGGGCGTCTGGGAATCCCCTGGGCCTGGAGCCACCGGATGGCATCGACGGCCTGCATCCGATAGAACTCCGCGTCGTCCCGATGGTGGGCGAAGCGCCAGAGCAGTTGGGGGAGGATCATGGTCCCGGATTGCTGGACGGAGCGTGTGTCGCCTATTTGACCACCCGGAGCCGGAACCAGACCTCCTCGGGGGTCAGCAGGGTCGCGAAGAACCGCTCGAAGAGCACCGGCTCGAGGTTGATCGGTCCATTCAGCCAGCGCAGCACGGCGAAGTTGGAGAAATGGAACCGCTTCTCCTCGATGCGGAAGCGCGCAGGCGAGCCGTAGTTGGTCCGATGGCCGAGCTTCCACTGCTCGTAGAACCTGAGCGTGCGGCCGGAGATGTCCTCGTAGTTGTCGAAACTCCGGATGCCGAAGGGGATCCGGTGGTCGGGTTCCGAGTAGAACTTGGTGCTCAGGAAGAAGGGGACCCGGACGACGATGAGGGCGCCGGGACGGGAGATCCTCCAGAGCTCGGTCACGACGGCGTTGAAATTGCCGAGATGCTCGAGGATGTGGCTGCACAGGATCTCGTCGAAGTGCGAGTCCGGAAACGGCCAGGGATAGCGGTCGAGGTCGGTCAGGGTGTTCCCCCCGTAGTCGACCCGGTCGAGGTTCACCCAGCCGGGGCGGATATCGAGGCCGCACCCGACGTTCAGGCGACGGGATTCCGGAGGTGTGCCGACATGCGACATGACCAGACGCTGCCCGGAAGGCGCTGGAAAACCAATCCCCACTTCGGCTTCAGCATGGGGCGATCGGGTGGCTACAGGATTTGCTCCCCGAAGGTGAGGGGTTCGTTCAGCCTCCAACCCAGCCAATGAGCCCCCGAGGTTGGATCTCTCCGTATTTCCTGACGCGACACCTCCAGCGTCGTGCCTTGTGTCGTGCCCTCGACGCGGCGCCGGCGTCGGGATCCCTCATCGATGTCGGCTGTGGCCAGAAGCCGCATCGGGACCTCTTCGTGGGAATCTCCCGCTATGAGGGCATCGACTTCGACCGGTATTCCATCAACAAGGACTTCACCGCGGGGAAGCCCGACTTCGCGTTCCCGTCGGACTACACCCGCACGTGGACGCTGCCATTCGCCGATGCGAGCTACGACCATGCCGCGGCCTTCGAGGTCCTGGAACATCACCCGGATCCGGCCCGGGCCCTGGCGGAACTGGCCCGTGTCGTGAGACCGGGTGGGCAGGTGTATCTGTCCTGGCCCTTCATCTTCCCGCTGCATGAGGAGCCGCATGACTTCTTCCGCTACACCCATCATGCGATGACCCGTCTGGCGCAGGGGGCGGGACTGGAGGTGGTGGGGCAGTGGCGGACGGGCGGAACGGTTGCGGTCGTGATGACCCTGGTGACAGGGCAGCTGGCGATCGCCAACGAGAGGGGGGGGTTCCGGCGCCTGCTGGCCCTGGCCGCGTATCCTCCGTTCCTGGTGCTCCAGCACCTGATGGTCCCGTTCGCGCACCTCGGTTCGGAGACGGTGCTGGCCTACGTTGCCGTTCTCCGGAGACCGCGCTGATCCGTTGGGAACGGGACCCGGAGTCGCCGGGCTCAGACGCTTCCGCGGGCCCTTGGCGTATCGACGGCGTTGCGGATGAGATCCTCATACCGGTCCACGACCGCTCCGATCCGCATGGTGCCGAGAAAGCGCTCCTCCGCGATCGGATCGAGCGGATCCCGGAGACGTCGGGGTGCCTCCAGGAGTGCCTGTGTCAGGCGATCCACGGTCAGGCCCCGGTTCGTGGGATCGGCATCGAACAGGACGGACCGGGGGTAGCCTTCGAGGATCTCCGGAAGCCCACCGCGTCGGGTGCCGACCACGACCCGTTGCGAGGCCCGGCCTTCCAGGACGGTCAGGCCGAAGGGTTCATCCCACATGACGGGGCAGCACACGATGTGGTGTCGGGCGTACACCTCCGGCATGTCGAGGTGGCCGCACGGCGGGTGGATCTGGATCCGGGGGTCGGCTTCGGCCCGTTCGACGATCTGCTGCCGCAGGGATCCCTGCAGTCCCAGAACGGTCAACCGGTGGTCGGCCGGAAGCCTTCGGAACGCGTCGACGAGGAGGTCGACCCCCTTCTCCGGGGACAGTCTCCCGACGAACAGGAACCTCGGGGCCTCGGAGTCCGTCGGTGGTTCGACCTTTCGGAAGCGGTCGGGCACGGGGTTGTGGACCACGTGGACAGGCGGATGCCCGGGACCCAGCCAGGTCGAC
>CAZZKQ010000577.1:0-2360 GCA_964654875.1 uncultured Verrucomicrobiota bacterium
TGGCGATACGGTCGGTGGCCCGGACGGAGGGGGGCGTCGCCGGGGCGAGAGGCTGGTAGGCCCAGTGGGGTCCCGAAGCCTTTGGTGTGGATGGGGTGGATGCGGCTTCGGCGGTCGTGGGCCATGAGGCCCCCCCGAGCGCCAGCATGCCGGCGCACAGGACCCCGACCCACCGCGCGATGCGCCGCGGACCGGGGACGGCGGCGGATGCTGTGGGGTGTGGGGTCACGGTGCGGGCGACGGAGAGTCCTTCGGGGTGCGGGTCGGACGCCTCGGCGCCTTCGGTGATTCAGGCACGTTCGTCCGATAGGCGGAACGGAACAGCCAGTGGCGCTTGAACAGCGTCTCGAGCGTCGAGGCCAACGAGGCCACGTTCGAGCTGACGAGGCTGGTGTCCCGGAGCAGGTTGGTGTTGCTCTGGAGCTGCTGGTTGACGTTGCTGAGGGTCATTCCGACATCGGTCATCCGCAGGTTGAGGTTGCTGAGGGTGAGCCCGATCGGACCGGTGCCCGGATTGAGATTCGACAGCGTGGTGGTGAGCTGGGTGTTGAGGTTGGTGGGGACCAGCAGGTCGCCGATCCCGCCGGGGGTCCGAAGCAGAGGATCCACGGTCTTCAGTGTGCCCCGGACATCGGCCATGAGTCCCTCGACCTTCGGGAGGGTGTCGCGGAGCGAGAGCATCAGAAGATCGAGATTCCTGAGGGAGCTGACCACCTGGTTGGTCAGGCCGAAGATGCCTGGCAGGGCGGCGTTCACCGAGTTGGCGATCTCGGTCAGGCGTTGCTGGATGGGGAACGACTCCTCGGCCGACAGCCAGAAGCCGTTCTTGGCCCGGTCGAGGGGCACATAGGTGCGGTTGGTGAGGCTGGGCTCGTAGCGGAAGGCGTCGGACAGCATCAACAGGGGCTGGTCCTTGGCCATCTTCACGGTGGGCAGCCCCGCTCGCCCTCGTGTGACCTCCAGGCTTCGGGCCCCCAGCAGATCCCCGGCCCCGACCCTCACCACCGAATCGGTCAGGATGTAGCCCTCGTACGGATCGCGGACCTTGAAGCCGATGAAGACGTTGTAGTTGTTGGTGAGGTACCAGGCGTCCATCGGCATCTGGTCCACCAGGGTGACCTCGCCGATGTTGAAACCCATCATGGTGACCGGTGTGCCGACCTGGAGGCCGGTGGCGTCCCCAACATAGGTGTAGTAGGGGACCTTGGTGAGGAACCATCCCCTCTCGACGGCGGTGTGGCGGATGAAGTAGGCGAAGACTCCCACCATGAGGATCCCCGTGGTGAGGAGGAAAATGCCGACGAGCCGTTCGACGCGTCCGAGCCGCGTCCGCAGTTGGGGGGTCAGGTCGTTCAGTGCCATGGGAATCGAGGTGGGTGTGGATCAGGGATTCACCCGTTGGTGCGACGGGGCGTCCTTGGCTGAGGTATTACACGGGATCTGTCCGGGGTCCTGGAACGATGAGGCGGCCATTCTCGAGGTGGGCCTGTCGTGGAAGCGGATTCATGCCGGCTCTTGGGTTGTCGGTCGTCTCGATGAGGGTCATGGGACGCCCCTGCAGGAGAGGGTGTCCCTGGCAGAGTCGGAGCAGGAACCCCTGCCACCAAACCGTGTGGGCTGGGTCCATCCCGGCGGTGGGGTTGTCCAGAAGGAGGATTTCAGGGCCGAGGCTGAGGGCGCGTGCGAGGGCGATCCGTTGGGCCCAGGCCCGGCCCACCCGGCCGGCAGGGGTATCGGCGAGGCGCTCGAGGTCGAGGGCCTCCAGCCACGGCCAGACCCGATCCACCGCCTCGGGCAGTGAACAGTTGTGATGGTATCCCGTGGGCAATGCGATGTTCTCGGCCACCCTCAGGTCCCTCAGAAGCCTGCCCCCGCCTTCGAACACCAGTCCCACCCGCGGGATCCAACCGGAGGGCTTGGGTGCTCCCGAGAGCACCGGCTCACCGAACGCCGTGAGTGTTCCTCCCGCCGTCGGAACGAGTCCGGCCAGGGCAAGGAGGAGCGCGGACTTGCCGGAACCATGCGCCCCGGTGATCTCCCACCAGTCGCCCGCCATCACCGTCCAGTCGACGTCCTCGATCAGAGGGACATCGCCGTCCGAACGACGGATCCCGACGCCGTCCAGCTGGATGACGGGAATCGTGTTCATCCGGGCAGGAGCAGGGTAACCACGAGGAACAGGGCATCGAGGAGCAGAAACGCCACGACGCTATGGGCAACGGTCCGGGTCGCAGCCCCGGGGACCTCCTCGAGTCGCAGTGGACGGGACAGCCCCTGGTAGCAGGCGATCAGGGATCCGCAGGCACCGAAGGCGAGGGTCTTGAGCCCGAGCACCGGGAAGTCGAACCAATGCAGGGCGC
>CAZZKQ010000578.1:0-2355 GCA_964654875.1 uncultured Verrucomicrobiota bacterium
GGCGCGTGATGCTGACCTGCCGGATCCCGATGAACGAGATCCTCATCGACTTCCATGACCGCATCAAATCCATCACCCGCGGCTATGGGTCGATGGACTACGAGCCGGCCGGCTACGAGGCGAGCGACATGGTGAAGCTCGACATGCTGGTGAATGGCGAGGTGATGGAGGCGTTCTCGAGCCTGGTGCACCGGACCAAGTCCGAATCCCGGGGCCGTGTGCTCGCGGCCAAGCTGAAGGATGTCATCCCGCGGCAGCAGTTCCAGGTGGCGATCCAGGCCGCGATCGGCGGCAAGATCATCGCGCGCGAGACGGTCAGCGCGGTCCGGAAGGACGTCACGGCCAAGTGCTATGGCGGCGACATCTCCCGGAAGCGCAAGCTCCTCGAGAAGCAGAAGGAGGGCAAGAAGCGCATGAAGTCCATCGGCTCCGTGGAGATTCCTCAGGAGGCATTCGTCGAGGTGCTGAAGACGAACTGATCCTGGAGCTTGGAGCCTAGGGCGAAGAGCGGAGAGTCAGGATCCCTTGATCCCGTGATTCACCTTGAGCTGAACACGTACGGCCGCTCGGGGTGGCGGGTCAGATCCGCTCAGCGTTTCAGGCTCCGCCGAAGCAATATCAAGGTAAAGACGACCGTGAACCCGATCTGGAGCATCAGGGCGATGAATGGGACCGTCAGTCCGGGGGAGATCTCACCGAAGATCCGCCAAGCCGATGGCCATGTGGGATCCTGGATGACGATGCCGCGGAACCCCCAGTAGGAAGCGGAGACGGTTTGGCCCAGAATCCTGAGGAACCCCTCTCGGAGCGGAATCAACACACCTCCCAGCAACAGCTGGGGAAGGATCAGTAGTGGAATGATGCCGAGCGCCTGGCCACGGCGTGTGGCCACCGCGGAGACCATCAGAGCCATCCCGATACAGGCGCATCCGGTCAGCCATTGGAAGACCAGCTGAACTGCCAAGGGTTGCTGATAGGCAGCCACCGGTCCCGTCTGATTCCAGTGGGTCGACTCATGAAACAGAAGGTTCAGTGCGACGACACCGGCAACGGTCTGAACGAGCAGAATTACAGCCGCGAAGGTGAATCGGGAAACGACATAAGCGTCGAGCCTCAGTCCTGCAGGAACTTCACGAAGGAGCACGGGCCGTTCGCCGACGATCGCGCCCACTCCCACCATGAAACCCAGAAGAATCAGGCCAAACAGCACCGTGAACTGGAGTTTGTAGGTCGGCCAGTAGTTGGAAATGGTCGCAACCGGGATCAATGGAACCTCGCCAGCCAGGCTGGCTTTGATGGTGCGTGCGATCCCTTCAGAGCCGAGGTACTCCTTGATCTGGGGATTCGCGTCGAGATAGACGCGCAGCTGCATGGCAACGGTCAGGTCGGAATAATCCCCGGTGATGGATCCCTTCTCCTTCTTCAGGGCCTCTTGGACCGTGCCCCAGGCCTCGACCAGGGATTCCTTCTCCTCGGAGTTGAGCTGGCGGGTCAAAACGGCGGGTTGATTGAAGTCCTCCCCGACAAAGCCCACGAAGGCGAGCATCACCATGAAGACCGGCACCAGAATCGACACGAGGACGCTTCGACGATCGTTGATGAAAGCATCGAAATGTCGACGCAACAGCAGGAGGAACTGGGGCAGAAACCCGTGCTTGACCCTTTGAGGTCGGCGCTCGGCGGGTACAACGACGAGCGGGGCACTGGGTGGCAGGGGTGCTGGGCGGACGACCCGGTCCGAATCCTCCAGGCCGATGAAAATCTCGGTCAGACGATCGGTCTCGAAATGTCGGAGTGCCTCGGCCTTGGTGCCAAACCAGACCAAGTGTCCGCCATGGACTACCATGATGTTGTCCGCGAGACCGGCGTTTTCCACATGGTGGGTGATACAGAGGATGGTGGTCCCCTGGGATCGGGCCAGCTGTGCGAGGTGGCGCATGATCCGGAGGTCAGCCGCAGGATCAAGACTGCTGGTCGCCTCGTCGACTACCAGCAGCCGGGGCCGGGCGAGGAGTTCCGCCGCAAGGCTGACCCGCTTGGCCTCACCGCCGGAGAGTCGGCTGATCTGGATGTCATGCCGGGACCCGATCCCCAATGCGGTTTCCACCTCCCGAACGGCGTCAGCGATCTCCGTGTCCGGGGTATCGTCCGGTCGGCGCAACCGTGCTGCGTATGTCAGGGCCTTCCCGACGGTCAGGGCCTCGTGGACGATGTTGTTCTGGGGCACGTACCCGATGGACTCGAAGTCCTCCCGGGTGGGGGGACGGCCATCGATCAGGATACGTCCCTCTGTGGGCTGGTCCTCACCCAGCAGCAGGCGGACGAGACTGCTCTTGCCAGCACCGCTGGTTCCCA
>CAZZKQ010000579.1:0-2354 GCA_964654875.1 uncultured Verrucomicrobiota bacterium
AGTGCCGAGCGGATCTTTGGCCTGCTGGACACCGAGCCCCAGGTCCGCGATCGACCCCTGGCGGCGGATCTTCGACGACTTGGGGGAAGGGTCGTCTTTGAGCGGGTTCGATTCCGTTACGACACCACTCCGAGGGAGGTCTGGGTTCTGGATGGCATCGATTTCGAGATCCATCCGGGGCAGATGGTGGCCCTTGTGGGGTCGACGGGCTCCGGCAAGACCAGCATCATCAGTGTCCTCGCCCGGTTCTATGAACCCCAGGAGGGGCGGATCCTTGTGGATGGACAGGATACGGCGTTCCACACGCTCGGGTCATTGCATCGCCAGATCGGCATCGTCACCCAGGAGAGCTTCCTGTTCACCGGGACGGTCCTCGACAATCTGAGGTTTGGTCGTCCCGAGGCGAAGGATGAGGAGGTGATCCAGGCAGCCCGGAGGCTGGGGACCCATGAGATCATCGAGAGGCTTCCAGGAGGATATGCGACGGAGGTGCGGGAGCGGGGTGGCAACCTGAGCGCCGGTGAGCGGCAGCTGATCACGATCACCCGCGCCATGGTCGCGGATCCGCGGATCCTGATCCTCGACGAGGCCACGAGTGCGGTGGATCCGGGGATCGAATCCGTCATCCAGCGGGCGCTGTCCACCCTGTTCCAGCGCCGGACCAGCTTCGTGATCGCCCATCGGCTCAGCACGGTGCGGCATGCGGATCTCATCCTCGTCCTCGATCATGGCCGGATCGTGGAAAGGGGAACCCACGATCAGCTGGTGGCCTCGGGCGGAGTGTATGCCGGACTCCATGCGGAGTTTGTCCGGTAGGGGCCGGCGCATCGGGGTCGTTGTGCGGCCGGTTGGATCTAAAGGAGGCGATTCTAGGACGGAGGGATGAGTTCCGGGAATCGGCAGGACTCGCACAGGGAACCGCCAGGCTCGCAGAATTCCTCGGCGATCTGGAGCAGCCCCTGCTGGATCGCGGCCCCCTGGGGCAGGCGGGGCCGGGTCAGGGAGAACAACCGTTGTCGGATCTGGCGGAGTCGACCG
The DNA here is from genome assembly GCA_964654875.1 of uncultured Verrucomicrobiota bacterium. Classification (GTDB taxonomy): domain Bacteria; phylum Verrucomicrobiota; class Verrucomicrobiia; order Limisphaerales; family UBA9464; genus UBA9464. The sequence continues at coordinate 1,039 of CAZZKQ010000579.1, forward strand.
TTGTCCTGTCCGGTGGGCCATTGGAAATAGAGGGCCTCGATCCGTCGCACAGCGTTCAGATCCCCCGCGGACTCCGCCTGTGCGCGAAGCCAGGGCAGGACGGCATTCATGGCGATGTCGGTCGTCCTCGATTCGCCGAGCCATGGAATGTGCAGGGGCTGGCGTTCCGATCTCAGGGTCCAGTGCCTGTTCCAGAATGAGTCCGTCGGAAGGTTCTCCTCGAGGGTCTTGCGAAGCAGGACCCCGGGCGGTCGGTCCTCCGAGGCACACTGGTCCAACCAGATCTTCAGACGTTCCGGAAGGCCACCGTCCGCCCGCCACCGGGCGGCGAGCGCCAGGCGACGCTGGGGATGGTTCGCGGGTCGGATGCCGTTGAACCGCCAGACCTGTCGCGGGAGAATGTCGTCGGACCACCGAGCCCGCTCGCGCCACCAGGTGTCCCAGAGATCCCGGAACAGTCGGACCGCCTCCACCGTCGAAGGGGGATCGACCGGGAGCAGTCCAGAAAGCCCGAACAACCGGGCCTCCCAGGTCCTGGGGTCGTCGCAGGCCTCCGCCGCGACGATCTCCGCGAGGTGCTGGAGCGGCCATCGATTGTGCTGGAAGCCCAATGCCGTGAACAGGGACTCCCAGAGCGACTGGTCCCGGCCTTCGAGACGGGAGCGGATCCCATGGAACCGGGTCTTCTGCTCGAGGCGTTTCCTCGCCGAGGCTGTCAGGAGCTCCGCGAGCGACTCATGAGGGAGTCCCTGGAGCGAGGGGTAGCAGCGGCCCAGGGTGCCAGGGGGAATCGCCGTGAGGGATCCGGTATCGAGCCAGGGCACCAGCTCGGAAAGCGGGCCTTCGAGGTGGGGTTCGAGTGCCAGGGTCGGCAGTTCCGGATGCGAGGGTGCCGCGTTCCAGACCACGTGCAGCACGACGTTCCGGTAGGCGGGGTTGCGGGCGTGACCATGCTGGAACCAGGCGGTGGGGTGCCGGTCCACCTCGATGTCTCCGGTGCGGGGAGGCGCATCGCCGACCTGGATGATGGCCTGTCGGAAATCCGGACCCGCCTCGCGGTTCCAGAATCCGGGATGCAGGACCCGGAGGGGTTGCCCCCGGGTGAGGCGGAGAGTGCTGCGACGGAGACGCTGATGTCTCCAGAGCTGCTGCATCCACCGCTCCGGAGGGGGTGAGGATGGGGTGCCGCCAGTGACGGCGCGGTTCGGTTCATCAGAGGCCGGGTTGCCGGCAGGAGTGGGTGTTGTTGTCTTCACCCCTCCTCCTTGCACAACCGGCGGTGTCCCGGACAAGTACCGGGGGACACCAGATTTAGG
>CAZZKQ010000580.1:0-2350 GCA_964654875.1 uncultured Verrucomicrobiota bacterium
CAGGCCCAAATATCAAAAACCTCTCCGCCAAACTCGCCTAGTTGCGGAAGTCGGGTTAGATGGGGACCTGAGGGGGCTGGGGGCGAGCTGAGAGTTGAGTGTTGAGAGGTGAGGGTTCAGACAGCGGTGGGGTGGGCTGAGGTGTTGGAGGAGGCCGGTTGGCGGTGCGGGTTCGCAATGCGCGGCGGGTTTAGATGGGGACCTGAGGGACCAGGTCCCTACCGTGGGGACGAGTGGGACCTCGTCCCTACCCATGGATGGACCGGGGCCCCGGGGCCTTGGGGCTCCGTCTCTCAACGCTCGACTCCCAACACGCCACTCCTCTTTCCGCCGTGTGAGTCCCCCTCGTCCCACTCAGACATCGCAGATCGTGACGCCCTGCTTCAGCGAGGTCAGAGGATCGCGCTTGGGGATGAATTCCTGGGCGACGAAGCCCTTGTACCCGGTCTCCGCAATCGCCCGCATGATCGCCGGATAGAACAGCTCCTGCGTCTCGTCGATCTCATGCCGTCCCGGCACGCCACCCGTGTGGTAGTGGGCGATGTAGGGAGCCGATTTCTTGATCGTGGCGATCACGTCCCCCTCCATGATTTGCATGTGGTAGATGTCGTAGAGGAGCTTGAACCGGTCGGATCCCACGGCCTTGCAGAGATCAACCCCCCAAGCGGTGTGGTCACATTGGTAGTCGGCGTGGTCGACCTTCGAGTTCAGCAGCTCCATCACCAGGGTCACCTTGTGCCGCTCGGCGATCGGCATCAGACGCTTCAGCCCGATCGCGCAGTTCCGGATGCCCTCCTCGTTGGACTGTCCCTGACGATTGCCCGAGAAGCAGATGATGTTCTGACATCCCAGCTGGGCCACCTTCGGAGCAGCCATCTCGACCCACTCGACGATGGTGTCGTGGTTCTCCAGCCGGTTCAGTCCCTTGGTGATGCCACCGGGGATGCCCGACACCATGGCGCAGGTGAGTCCGTGTTTCTGGACCTTGGGGATGTCCTGGATCTCCAACAGCTCGATCGAGCCGAGCCCGTTGTTCTTGCCCCATTGGGCGAGGGTCTCGAGCTCGACCTTCGGGTAGCACCACTTGCAGACCGAATGATGGATGTGGCCCTTCATGCCGGAGGCCGCATCGGCCGCATTCAGTCGGGTGATGAGGGCGGTCACGGAGGCGGCGGCGGTCGAGGCCAGGGCGGTGCGTCGGGAGATGTTCATGGCGGGAAGGTGATGGATGAAACGTCCGGATCGAGGACCGGGGCCGCAAGGCAAATCCCGGGACCGGCTCCGGAACGGACCCAGTGGCTTGTCGGACCCGGGTTCGACCGCATACTGCGGGCATGTCACTTGCGGAGAACATCGGGGCGGTTCGGCAACGCATCGAGCGGGCCTGTGTGGCGGCGGGGCGGTCGCCCGATGAGGTGACACTGCTGGCCGTCTCCAAGAACCATCCAGCTTCAACAGTGGCGGAGGCGGTCTCGGAGGGTCTCTGCCTCTTTGGCGAGAACCGCGTGCAGGAGGCGAAGGTCAAGATTCCCGCCAGTCCGGGTCGCACGCGCTGGCACTTCATCGGGCATCTCCAGTCGAACAAGGCCCGCGATGCAGTGGCATTGTTCGAGATGATCGAGAGTGTCGACAGCCTCGCGCTGGCGATGGAACTCCAGAAGCAGGCGGAGAAGCTGTCGAAGACGGTCAAGGTGCTGGCCGAGGTGAATGTGGCGGGCGAGGCGTCGAAGTTCGGCTGGAAGCCGGAGCGGCTGCTCGAGGAGTTGGTGGCGCTGAATGCGTTGGGCCGGCTCGAGTGGCATGGGTTGATGACGGTGGCCCCGTACTCGGTGGATCCGGAGCGGGTGAGGCCGGTGTTCCGTCGCCTGCGCGAGCTGCGGGATCAGTGTGCGGACCGGCTGGGTGCCCCGCTGCCGGTGTTGAGCATGGGGATGAGCGGCGATCTCGAGGTGGCGATCCAGGAGGGCTCGACGCTGGTGCGCGTGGGGACGGCGCTGTTCGGGGAGCGTGCGGGGAAGCGAGCTGAGAGTTGAGAGTTGAGAGCTGAGGGTTCAGACAGGAGACCCGATGGCCGACGCGGGTGGGGGACCGGCTGGCGGTGCGGGTTCGCAACGCGTGGCGGGGTTAGATGGGGACCTGAGGGACCAGGTCCCTTGGGGGGCGAGTGGGACCCATCCCTACCCATGTATGGACCGGGGCTCCAGGGCTCCTTCTCTCAACTCTCGACGCTCAACACTCCACTCGGCTCCTACGCCTTGGGCTCCAGCAGTCTTCTGAAGGCCTCCAAGGACTCGGTGGTCGCGGTCTTGCGAAGCCACGCCTTCAGAACGACGGGATCCGTCTCCTGTTC
>CAZZKQ010000581.1:0-2342 GCA_964654875.1 uncultured Verrucomicrobiota bacterium
GTCCAGTGCGGCTGGGCCGTGACCTCGATCTCCCGAGTCTTCGGGTCGAGCCGGACCTTGGGTGCCGGGGCTTCGGTGGCTACGAGGGTAAAGGCATCCAGTTCGACCTCGCCCGAGTCGATCTCGAGTCGGACGACGGAGACCGAGTCGAGGGGGATGGGATTTCCGGAGGCGTCCTGGGCCCAGTCGAGGTCGAACCCCACCCCACCGCCGGCGCCGTCGTAGGCCTTCTGGACCTGCTCGAGCTTCATTCCGGCGAAGCGGGTGGGATTGAAGGAGGGGGCGACAGGACGGTGAAAATCACCGGTCCCCTCCGTGGGGAATACATCACCCAGGCGGGGGATCCGTTTTGGGTCCAGCGTGATGAAATCAATGCCGTTGGTGCTGACCTGGACCCGTCCGGTGAGGGGCTCCACGCCGAAGAGGGATCCGTCGGTGGTGGGGATGCCGATGTAGTTCCAATCGGCATCGAGGTCGTTGGTCACCATGAACCCGGTCCCGCCGAAGACGAGGAAGTCGAATCCGAACCGGTTCCCTGGGAGGTTCCGAATGGGGGGATCGAATTCGAGCGTGAGCGAACCGCCGCCGGTGATACTGAGCAGCTGGGAAGGCAGGTAGGCGGGGTAGAAGGGGGTGACGGGACCGCCCCATTCGCCCGGGGTCACCCGACTGGGTTCCCCGAGGATGACCGGTGGGTTGGTGTAGACCGAGGTATTGTTGGTCCCCGGATGGTATTGGATCACCCGGGTCGCGAACTGCGCGTGGCCGCGCACGCCTCCCGACAGCGCCAGGAGGGCAAGCAGGGCGAGGACGGCGAATTTTGGGAGCTGGATAGGACTGTTGGACTTCACTGGATCTCGTTTGACAGGCACCCCCGCCGTTCCCGGCGGAGGCATGGGGTCCACGAGACCTCAGGGTCGATGTCATGGCTGGGACCATGGAACCGACCGAGTCCACGGCGGGGAACAGGCGTTGCTGATCCCTGCCGGGTCCAGGACCGCAGACAGGCGGTCCGGACGGGTCTCGTCCTTCGCTGATGCGGCGAAGCGGGCGGACCCGTCCCGGTGAGGGGCATGGATCCGCTGTGACGAGCACGACCGGCGCGATATCCGGACTCCGGGCTTCCAACCTCGCTCCCGCCTTCCCGGAGAGGATCTCCAGTGGCGTCCCGGCGACGGGGTCGTCGCCGTGGGAGTCTGTAACCCGATACCGTGGCGCTACCGTCCCCGATTCCAACGGGGTTCCCGCACTTCCGGTCGTGATTGAAATTCGAGTTCCGCCAGACGTGGCGAAACGTTTCAAGGAACGTGGGCCGGTATAGCGACACCGACCGTGTCACGGCAATGGGGATTCCTGAAAAACTGACGGGGAGGGTCAGATTTCGACCTGCATGCCCAGCTCGACGACCCGGTTGGCGGGCAGCTTGAAGAAGCCGGTCGCACTCTGGGCGTTCCTGGACATCACCGCGAACAGGCGTTTCCGCCAGCTGCGCATGCCACGGGCGGACGACGGTATGATGGTCTCGCGGCTCAGGAAATAGGAGACCTCCGTATCCCGGATTTTCAGTCCGAATTCCGAGCAGCGTCGCAGCGCCTCGGGGACGTTGGGTTCTTCCATGAACCCATAGTTCACCTTCACCCGCCAGAACCCGTCGCCGAGCTCGCCCACGGTGATCCGGCTGTCGTTGTCGGCCCGGGGCTGGTCCGACACGACGATGGTGAGGAGGAGGATCCGCGCGTGGAGCACCTTGTTGTGCTTCAGGTTGTGGAGGAGGGCGATTGGGACGCCATCGGGATTGCCGGCGAGGTAGACCGCGGTGCCGGCCACGCGGGGCAGTTCCCGACGCCCGATGCTCTCGAGGAACTGCTGCATGGGCAGGGAGGTGGTGCGGACCCGTTCCCAGAGAATCCGGCGGCCACGGCGCCAGGTCGTCATGAGCGCGAAGAGCATCGCCGCGATGACCAGGGGGAACCAGCCGCCGCCTGCGATCTTGAGCATGTTGGCGCCGAAGATCGGCAGCTCGATCAGCAGCGGGGCGATACAGAGGGCGCCGGCCCGCCAGACGCTCCAGCCCCAGACCCGCTGGGCGGCCACGAAGAGCAGCAGGGTCGTGACGAGCATGGTCAGGGTCACGGCCACGCCGTAGGTGGCCGCAAGGTTCGAGGACGATCGGAACCCGAGCACGAGGGCGATGCAGCACAGGGCGAGGAACCAGTTCACCTGGGGGATGAAGATCTGGCCCCGCTCCCGCTCGTTGGTGTGCTCGATCACCATCCGGGGCAGGTACCCCAGCTGGATGGCCTGCATGGTGAGGGAGAATGCCCCGCTGATCAGAGCCTGGG
>CAZZKQ010000582.1:0-2339 GCA_964654875.1 uncultured Verrucomicrobiota bacterium
GGGGGCGGTGCCAGCCGGGAGGGGACGTTCAGCGGGGTGAGGGGCGGGAGGTCGACTTTCGCGACCACGGAATTGTCGGCAGCCATGATGCAGGATTGGACACGGGAGGGATTCCCGTGGGCCGGCGAGGCTAGGCGAGGCAGGGCGGATTGGAAGCCGGTTTTGGAACCGGAGAGCCTGGGTCTCCGACGGCGGACGCAGGCACAACGGCGCGCGCGGGCACCTGAGTGTCCTGACTGGAAACGCTGGGGGGCTGGCGTGCCCCGGGTTCAGGGGCGACCCGGGATCGATCTCGCCGGGGCCGTGGGTGGACGCTTTCGACGTCCCTCCGGAACAAGGCTCTTGCCCGCCGACCGCGCTGCGTGGATGGCCCTGATGACGGAGGCATCGACAGGACCGTCATAGACCGACAGTTCATCGATGTTTCCGAGGAACCCAAACCACTGCGCGGTCCCTGATTCCGAGACCAGCGGAAGGCCCAGTCCGCCGATCGCGTAGGGGCCGGCCAGGTCGAATTGGTGCATGCACACCGCGGTGGTGACGAGGACGCCGTCGAGGAAGAACCGGACTTCGCCGTTGTTCCGGACGCAGGCGACATGGTGCCAGTCGAGGTCCCGGATGGCGGTGGTGCTGAGGACGGGTTCGGATCCGATCTGGCGGAGGTACAGCTGCCCGGCATGGGTCAGTCCGAAGGCGAGACCGTTCCTCCGGTTTGCCAGAGCCTTGCCCGCCATGCCGTCGAGGGCGGTGATGTCGGGATTCGACCTTCGGATCCAGGCTTCGATGGTGAAATTCTGGGAGGGGATGCGGAACGCGGAGGGCAGCAGGAAGGCATCGGCTCCGCCTCCCAGGGCAAATCCAGTGCCGACCAATCCTTCCCCAATCCGGGCCCGCCCCCGAAGGATGCCTGTCTCCGTCGGCCGATTCCTGTTGGCCTGTGAGCCCGGGACAGCCGATGTGGCCTCCAGCGTGGCGGCGTTGCCCAAGGTGTCCCCGCGGAACCATCCCACCATGGGGCTGACCTGGAAGATGGAGGACAGAATCGCAACGAAGATCGGAAGGAAGGCGTAAACCGGAAGCATGGGTTAGAATTCAACGTCATGTTTCCCTCGGGCAATCCCATTCTGTGCCTCGTCGGATGCCCTCTTCGCGAAGGTCCGTGGCCGTGGGCCCATGCCCAGCCATCGTGCAGCCCGACGTTCATGGCAATCTCCCGGCAGCGGTTCCCGCTGGGCCTCGTGGATCTCAGTCCGACGAAGGGCCTCCGGGTCCGCCGATGGATCTACGTGGTCCGGCACGAAAGGGGAGACCTCATCGAACCCACGCAGGCGTCACGGCGTGTTGGTCCCGACGAGAAAGCCGCGCAGGCGCGGCGGCTGGGGGAGGGGTGGGGGCTTCACGGCGTCGACGAGGCCACGCCAGGTGGTGCGTTCGGCGGGGGTCATGAGCTGCCATTGGGACAGCGCCTGCACGAACTGGGCCCGCTCGGGAGCCGTGAGCGTGACATAGCGACGGATCCCTCGGATCACCCGGGCCCGCTGGTCCGGGGCCAGCGTCGAGTACGCGGACAGGGTCGCCTCCATCTGACGTCGCTCGGCGGCGGGGACCGATCCCAGGACCCGCGCCTGATCCCGGTCGGACAGGTCGAAGAAGCGCTGGAAATCCGAGAGCTTCCGGGCTCGTTCGTCGGCTGTGAGTCGCTGCCAGCGGTCGAGGGCCGACTGCAGGTCGGGCGCGATCCCCTTTGCCGAGGGGGATGACGGCTGTGTGGCCGCGGTGGGGTTTCCGGATGGGGTGGTGCGGTTCGACGCCGCCATCAGGATCCGCTGCTGGGTGAGAAGCTCCTGCTGCTGGTCCGGTGGAAGGCGATCCCAGGCCAGGAGGCGGTCCTCGACGAAGGGGCGGATCGCGGCGGGGGTCTGGGAGAGCAGCTCGGCCCGTCGCTCCCTGGGCTCGCCGATCACCTGGAGCAGGAAGTGCTGGAGCTCGGCGATCTGGAGGCGACGTTCCCGGACCTCGGGGGGCAGGATCTCGAATTCCCGAAGCTTGGTCTCGATGACCTTCCGGGTGGGTGCGGGACGTTGGGACAGGAAGAGTTCCCGCTGGGCGGGTGGGGCGGCGAGCAGGGTCCTGAAGATCTCGGTGGGCGATGGCCGAACCGCCGGCGGCAGGGGAACCGGAGGCCGGACATCGGCTCCGAGTGACAGGCAGGAGCTGAGGGCAACGGCCGTGGCGAGGAGGGACAGGAAACGGGACATGGCAGGGTCCGTCAGGGGCTGCTCAGGGCGGCCATCAATTCCAGATCTCCGGGCTCCGGCCGGCTCTCAAGCCATTGGATG
>CAZZKQ010000583.1:0-2337 GCA_964654875.1 uncultured Verrucomicrobiota bacterium
GGTGCTACAGGGCCGCAGGGGCCAACAGGAGCTACAGGTGACACTGGCGCTACCGGGGCCACAGGTCCGAAAGGACCGGCCGGAACCAATGGGACGAACGGCACAAATGGCGCGGACGGTTCCCCGGCGGCGGGAGGGCTGCGATCGGATCAGGACGGCACGGCGAAGCCCGACGTCCTGGTGAGCGGCACACTCCGGTTCTTCCTGATCGCCCGGGGCGAACGGCTCGGGATTCGGTTCAAGGATTCCGACGCACCCACGCGACGGGCATTCCAAGGGCTCGAGTATTTCCCCTACCAGCCCGCGTGGCGGCTCGAGGGTCGATTCGAACGGTTCGCCGAACCCAGGCGGGTGGAAATCTTCGATGTCACCGGCAACCGGAAACTGGAGCCGGTACCCGGATTGATCCAGTTCGAGGTCGGAGGGGAGGTCTTTCGTCTGGAGGCCTTGTGGGACGAGGAGGACCAGGAGTACTTCGTGCTGTTCCGGGATCTGACCTCAGGGAAGACGACCTATGGGTCGGGTCGCTTCCTGCATGTGGCGAAGGAGGACGCGTCGGGGCGTGTGGTGGTCGACTTCAACTACGCCTACAACCCGCCCTGTGCATTCTCTGCGTTCGCGACCTGTCCCATCCCGTCACGCTCCCAGTGGCTGCCGTTCGATATCCCGGCGGGGGAGAAGGCGTACGGGCCACACTGAGGGGGAGGGGACTCACGCGGTCGCGCGAAGACGCGGAGGGGGGACGGAAGAGAGGCGGGACAAAGACAGAGGCAATGCCGGTAGGGCTGTTCTCCGTCACGGCCCCATCCTGACCCGCTGCGCGTCGGGCACCCGTGAAGGGGGACGGGGTCGTCTGCAGCGTCAGAGGATCCCGGCTGGACCGACCGGCTTGCTCCCTGCCTACGGATCTGGATGGGGACCTCGCGGAAAAGGTGCCTACCGCGGTGGGTGCCCTGCATCACCCGTCCGGGAACCGCAACTGCGGGGTGTGAGCCGACCTGAGCTGGATGCCGGGGAGTGCTGGGGCATGGGCGGGGGTGAGTCCTGGGATTGCACCCGGGGGCCGAGGGCATGGGTCCACCCAGCGGGGCATGAAAGCCAATTGAATCCCGATCGCCGCGGGAATAGGTTTTAACGTGTCCGATGAAACGCGCCTCCCGAAAACTCGCTCCGCTACCCGTCCGCGCCGCGCGAGTCCTTCGAAGGCTCCGGGACGTGACGGGCCTCGACGAAGGGGAAAAGTCGCTGCACGCCCTCGGCATCGCGGCGACTCCCCAGGAACGGTGGGATCTGTGGGAACGTCAGATGCGTTCGGCAGGCTATTGGAAGCCCTTGAAGCACAAGGTATCCGCTACCTGATCATCGGCATGTCGGCAGCCATCGCTCAGGGGGTGATGGGCAGCACCCTGGATATCGATGTCTGGATCGATCTTCCTCCGCGCCAATACATGCACGTGCAGAATATCGCCCGAAAGGCCGGGGCCGTCGTTGCCGCAAATACGGTCGTCTACCTCGAGGACGGCCGGCCTGTGAACTTCATCTGCCAGGTCACAGGGCTCGATTCCTTCGAATCCGAATTGCGTCGATCCAAAACGGCTTGGTTCAACGGCCGGAACCTGCGGGTCCTGGGCCTTCAACGGATCCAGCACTGCAAACAGATCCTTCGACGTGACAAGGATCTTCTCCACCTCCGTCTCATTGCTGATTTTCTGAAATGTCGGAGAAAAGGCGCCCGCCGCCTCACGGCACGGCGCTGACCAGGTGGCCGTCGCGCATGTCGATCGTGCGCTCGGCGCGGGCGGCGACGGAGGCGTCGTGGGTCGCGATCAGCAGCGTGCACCCCTGCTCCCGGCGTAGCTCGAGCAGCAGTTCCAGAACGGCGACGCCGGTCTTTGAATCGAGGTTGCCCGTCGGTTCGTCGGCCAGGATGAGTTCCGGCCGGTTCACCAGGCATCGGGCGATCGCGACGCGCTGCTGCTCGCCTCCCGAGAGTTCCGGGGGGAGATGGTCGAGCCGTTCCGCCAGTCCCACCCTCCGAAGGAGTCCCATCGCCCGTTCCCGGGCTTCCGCAAACGGCAGACGCGCCATCCGGGCCGGCAGCATCACGTTCTCCAACGCGTCCAGCTCCGGGAGCAGGTGATAGGACTGGAAGATGAATCCGACATGCCGGTTCCGGAACCGGGTCAGCTCGGACCGTCCCAGCGAGGACAGCCGATGGGCCCCCACGGTGATTTCACCGGCGTCAGGTCGGTCGAGTCCACCCAGCAGGTGGAGCAGGGTGCTCTTGCCCGCGCCCGAGGCGCCACGGAGGGCCACGAACGCCCCGCGCTCCACGGT
>CAZZKQ010000584.1:0-2335 GCA_964654875.1 uncultured Verrucomicrobiota bacterium
CACGAGGCGTTGTCCGAGGATGTCCTGCCCGTGCTGCCGCCGGCGCTCGACGACTACAAGCCGACGCCGGACGGGCGCCCTCCGCTGGCCCGGGCGACCGACTGGGTGAACCTGCCCGACGGATCCCAACGCGAGACGAACACCATGCCGCAGTGGGCGGGAAGCTGCTGGTATTACCTGCGCTATCTGGATGCTCGCAACACCTCGAACCTCGTGGGGCGCACGGCGGAGTCCTACTGGATGATCCCCAACGGTGCCGCGCCGCTCCCGCCGGGAGCTCCGAAACCCTCACCCGGGGTCGACCTCTACGTCGGCGGGACCGAGCACGCGGTGCTGCACCTGCTCTACGCCCGGTTCTGGCACAAGGTGCTGTTCGATCTCGGACACGTCTCGACCCCCGAGCCCTTCTTCAAGCTGGTGAACCAGGGGCTGATCCTGGGCGAGGACAACCAGAAGATGTCGAAGTCCTGCGGCAACGTGGTGAATCCCGATGACGTCCTGCGCGAGTTCGGGGCCGACGCCTTCCGTCTCTACGAGATGTTCATGGGTCCGCTCCAGGACGTGAAGCCGTGGAACACGCAGGGCGTGGCCGGGGTGTACAAGTTCCTGGGACGGGTCTGGCGTCTGGTGATCGACGAGGCGACCGAGACCGAGTTCGAGCAGTCATGCACCGTCGAACCGGGCCGGGTGACCGAGTTTCTCGCGGCGCTGAAGCCCGCGGCCATCGTCCGGGATGTCGCCCCCTCCCCGGCCCAGCTCAAGGCCCTGCACACCTGCATCAAGAAGGTGACCGAGGATCTCGAGGGACTCCGGTTCAACACCGCCATCTCGGCGATGATGATCTTCGTCAACGAGGCCACCGGATGGGAGGTGCGCCCCGTGTCGGTGCTCCGGACCTTCCTCCAGCTGCTGGCGCCATTCTCCCCGCATCTGGCCGAGGAGCTCTGGGACCTGCTCCATCGAGCCGCGGGCTCCGCCAGCCCGTCGCTGACCTACGCTCCGTGGCCGGCCTTCGATCCGGCCTTGCTTGTGGAGGACTCCCTCGAGATCCCGGTGCAGGTCAATGGGAAGCTCCGCGAGGTCATCCGCGTCCCCATCGCGGCCACCAACGCCGAGCTCGAGGCCGCCGCGCTCCAGGCCGAGAAGGTGCAGCCCTTCCTCGCCGGCAAAACGGTGCGCAAGGTCATCGTGGTGCCCCGCAAGCTCGTGAACATCGCCGCCTCCTGAGGGGTCCCGCGACCGGACCCGATCCCCACTGGCAGCCCACTCCGCCTCCCGATGGCCCAACGCCCCATCCGGACCGCCCTCCGGTTCCTCGAGTTCCTGAGGTTCAGCGTCACGAGCGTCCAGGACTTCAAGCGGACCGTGCAGCCCCGGGAGACCGGTGTCGTCGACATCCGCGCACGGGCGGAATGGACCCATCGCCACGCGAAACGCCTGTGCCGGATCCTGCGCTGCACCGTGGAGACGGTCGGAACCCCTCCCTCGGCCGCTCTCTACGGGTCGAACCATCTCGGGTACCTCGACATCGTCACGCTCGGTGCCGCGACGCCGGTGGTGTTCGTGTCCAAGGCCGAGGTCCGGGGCTGGCCGATCCTCGGGACCCTGGCGAGCTGTGGTGGGACGCTGTTCCTGAAGCGGGAACGCAAGGAGGACCTGAAGCAGGTGAGCCAGCAGTTCGACCCGGTGGTGTCGTCGGGAGTCCCGCTGGCGATCTTCCTCGAGGGCACGAGCAGCGGAGGGGACGGCGTGCTGCCGTTCCGACCGAGTCTGCTGGCGCCGGCGGTCGACGGCGGATGGTCCGTGGCCCCGGTGGGGATCGACTACGAGGTGAGTTCGGGTCGGGTGGCCGACGATGTGGCCTACTGGCGCGACGACACCTTCCTGCCGCATTTCTGGAAGCTGCTGTCTCAGGACTGGATCCGCACCCGCATCGCCTTCGGCCCCGTCCAGTCCGCGGGAACGGACCGGAAGCTCCTCGCGAAGGAACTTCAGGAAAAGGTGCTCTCGCTGAGGAGGCGCTGAGGGGGGAGACCCACGAGGCGCCCCGTCTCTGCCGCGTGAGTCCCACCCTCTCCATCCGCCCTCCGCGTCTCGGCATGCGCTCCAGTTCCCTGATCCTCCCAACGTCTTCATCATTGAACCGCCGAAGTCCGGGAGCCATCGTCATCCAACGATCCCAATCATGCCCGCCCAACCCCATCCCTGCTCCAGTCCGTCGATCTCCCGACGGGAATGGCTCCGGGTGGGTGGCCTTGGCGCGCTAGGTCTGACGCTGCCGACGGTGCTCGGTTCGCCGGGAAGCTCCGCCTCGGGCATCCTCCCGGTCGGCCCC
>CAZZKQ010000585.1:0-2331 GCA_964654875.1 uncultured Verrucomicrobiota bacterium
GAGAGATGGCGGCCCGGCGTGGATGCCGATGCCGGCGACGAGGAGCGGGACGAAGACCCGGAATCCACAGGCCGCCGGGAGACCGAGTCCCATCAGGATGCTGAAGAGGGTTTCCATGGGTTGGGGTGACCTCCGGGAGTGGCTCTCCTGCATGCAGGTCTCCCATGGGGAGAATCCGGAGCGAATAGCTCGACGGCACGCCCGATTTCTCGGGAATCGGACCTCCGCCGGCCGATGCATCCAAGGCCGCGGGATTCGTCCTGGCTTCTCCGTTGCGGATCAACGGCTTCCCGCATGCCTGACAAAATCCGATTGGGAAACCAGGCCGCCATTGGCGGGCTCGCTTCAATCGAGTGGCGTTTCGACGTGACAGCAGGAACGTCCGGGGCTTGTTTCGAGCAATGATCACCATCACTCACCGAGGCGGCGACGACACCGGGTTTGACTGGAAAATCTGGCACCTTCTCACCGTTGGCGAGTCTGGCTTCTCGATCCTCGATATCCACGCCCGCGGCAGGCATGGGCTTGATGTGGAGGTCATACGGCGGTTTGCGGAACGGATCAATTCCACCGATGAGGCTGGCACCCTTCATCCGCTGGCACCTGTCAGCGCCATTCCCAGCCGTTTTTTCCGCACCCATGCAGATTCCAGGGATCCGCGGATACTCCGGGACTTTCGCCAACAGATTGAGGGATTCATCGCAGCAAACCGCGAGGTGATCCGGTCTGCCCGCGTTGTGGTGGACTTCCGAGTCGGCACAGACCCCGTGCCGAGCCAGTACCTCCGGTTAGCCGAGGAGGTCTTTCGTTCCCTGGGCTGCGAAAGTCCGATCATCGAGGTCGTGCTCGTCCCTTGAGGAATTGGCACAGCATCTTCGACCACCTGGCTGACTGTGGGGCAATCCTGTGCGTTTGCAGCGAGGTGATGCAGGGTGCGTCCGACCCGGTTCCCGATCCTTCTCGACCGCTCCGGAACGCTGGACGGCTTTTGCGTCCATGACCATGGGGTGGGTCCCGGAAATGCAGCTCGGATCTGGAAGGAGGCAAGGCTCGAAGCCTTGGGTGGGGACGGATGGACGGGAGGCTCCTCGGGATGAGTCCGGGCGTCAGCCCAGCTCATCCAGGAGCTCGGGGAGGGCGCAGACCGTGACCTTGTCGTGGACCGGGTAGGACTGGGCTCCCGGATGCACGATCCAGGCCCGCTCCAGTCCGAGGTCCTCCAGTGCGATGTGGAGGGAGCGGGTCATGGTGGGGGCGTCGGCGCACTTGAATTCCACCCCGTACCGCTTCCCGCCCCGGAAGAACAGGAGGTCGAGTTCCGCCCCGGCGTGGGTTCCCCAGAAGAAGGCCTGGCGGGTGGCGAGGGTTTCCATCACCTGTTCCAGGGCGAATCCCTCCCAGGAGGCGCCGTGCTTCGGATGCCCCGCGAGCTGCATGCGATTCTCCACACTGAGGAGCGCGTGGAGCAGCCCGGAATCACGGACGTAAAGTTTCGGTGCCTTGTACTGGCGTTTGCCGATGTTCTCGTGCCAGGGCTGGAGCTGCCGCAGCACGAAGGCGCCCGTCAGGATGTCGAGGTATCCCCGGACGGTCTTCTCCGAAAGCCCGAGGGCCCGGGCGAGTTCCGCCCCGTTCCAGATCTGCCCGTGGTAGTGGGCGACCATCGTCCAGAAGCGGAGGAGGGTCTCCGACGGGATCCGCAGCCCGAGGGCGGGGATGTCCCGCTCGAGGAAGGTCCGGATGAAGTCCTGCCTCCAGGCGAGGCTGGAGGGTTCGTTCCTGGCGAGGAACGACCGTGGGAATCCACCCCGAAGCCACAGCGACCGGGTCTTGTCGGCGTCCACATCCCGGAGGTCGAGACCACCGAGGTCGACGAATCCGGCCCGTCCCGCGCGCGACTCCGAGACTCCCTGCATCAGATCCGGCGAGGCGCTGCCCAGGAGGAGGAAGCGGGCCGGGGTTCCCGGCCGATCGGCCAGCGGACGGAGCACCGTGAACAGCTGGGGCATCCGTTGGATCTCGTCGATCACCACGAGACCCTTCAGCCCTTCCAGCATCAGCTCGGGATTCCCGAGCCGGGCCCGGTCCGTTGGCCGTTCGAGATCGAAGAAGGTCGACCGCCGCCGTTCTGCGATCTCCCGCGCCAGGGTCGTCTTGCCGCATTGGCGGGGGCCGAGCAGGACCGCCACAGGATTCGTTTCCAAGGCTTTTCCGAGGGCCTTGATGGCATGGGACCGTTCGATCATCCGGAGATCTGGATTCCTTGTATTCTGGGAATCAAACTCCGGGAATGCAAGGTTCACGATGAGGCGATGGAAGGGGGAGAAGGTT
>CAZZKQ010000586.1:0-2326 GCA_964654875.1 uncultured Verrucomicrobiota bacterium
CGGCGGCGAACCTCGCGTGCGCCGTGGGGGACGACGGAACGGTGTCGTGCTGGGGATTCCCGTTCCCGGTGACGCTCGCGGGGCGCGCGAGCACACGGACGGTGCCGCGAGGCGTGGTCGAGGGGCTGACGGAGGTGATGTTCAAGTTCACCGCCCTGGTCATGAAATGCGCCCCCATCGGCATCGGTGCCGCCATGGCGGTCACCGTGGGACACGGAGGGCTGGAGGTCCTCAAGAACCTGGCCCGCCTGATCCTCACCCTCTACGGGGCCCTGACGGTATTCGGCGTGCTGGTCCTCCTCCCCGCCGCCCTGTGGGCCCGCGTGCCGGTGATGCGGTTCCTCAGACTGCTTCGGGAACCGATCATCCTGGCCTTCACGACCACCTCGTCGGACGCCGCGATGCCCGACGCCATGAAGCGGCTGGTCACGTTCGGTGTTCCGAAGCGGATTGTGTCCTTCGTGATGCCGATGGGCTACTCGTTCAACCTCGATGGCTCGACCCTCTACCTGGCCATCGCCTCGGTATTCGTCGCCCAGGCGGCCCGGGTGGAACTGTCGATCGGCCAGCAGCTGGTCATGATGCTGACCCTGATGCTCACCAGCAAAGGGATGGCGGGGATCCCGAGGGCCTCCCAGGTGATCCTGGCGGGAACCCTGGTGAGCTTCGGACTCCCCCTCGAGGGCGTGCTGTTGATCATGGGAGTCGACGAGCTCATGGACATGGCCCGGACCACGGTCAACCTGGTCGGCAACTGCCTCGCCACCGCCGTCATGGCGCGGTGGGAGGGCTGCCTGCAGATCCCGCCCGCAGCCGAGGGAGCGGAGGGCGCCTCGGTCTGACCCCTGGCGCCGGTGGGCCGCCCTCGGTGTCCACCCCTGACGGGGTCACCGCGACCGTTCCCGCCGGCAGAATTCTCTAGGGAAAACCTTGCACAGGGGGTGTTCCGCGGGAAATTTCAGATTCAAATCCGGAATCCCGACGCTCATCGACCCTGGGCCACGGGACCGGACGTTCCCAAAATGATGTCTCCATCCTCCCGCATCCCGCGGGCCGTGCGCCTCGTCGCCTCCCTCGCCGCGATCCTCTTGTTCCTACCGATCGCGAAGGCGCAGGAAAACCCCCAGGAGCCGCGTGCCTATCTGACCTCCCCATCCGCGGGAACCGTCCTGATGCCGAAGACCCTCGCCCTCGAGGCTGTCACGGTCGACGGCTCCGAATACCCGGTGACCCAGATCGAATTCCTCGCCTCGGAACGGGTGATCGCGACGGTCGACCGGCCGGTCGACCAGCCCAAACCGGAGGCCGGGACCAAGATCCAGTTCAAGGCGCTCTGGGAGAACGTCCCCTTCGGCCTCCACATCCTCAAGGTCCGCGCCCTGAGCGGTGAGGTCGTGGTGGCGTTGTCGGACCCCGTCGCGGTGCTGGTGGTCGGCATTCCGCCTCCGCCCCCCCTTCCCACACTCCGGGTGGCCATCACATCCCCCTCCGCCGGAAGCAAGCTCACTCCCGGTGACCCCATCACCGTCTCGGCCAAGGTGGCCGGCGACGAACCGATCCAGCTCGTCTCCTTCTACGCCATCGTGAACGGACAGACCCTGGAGCTCGGGACGGCCAGGAACCCTGGCAGGTGGACTGGAAACCGCGCGAACCGGGACTCGCACTCCTCTACGCCAAGGCCGGATCCCGGACTGGATCGGCCCGGTCCGACTCCGTCCCAGTGCTCGTGATGGGCATCATTGAACCGCCCCTGCCCCCGGCCCTGCCCATCCGGGTCGGCATTGTCTCCCCGAAGACCGGTGAGCTGCTCAAGCCCGGGACGTCGGTCCATGTGGCGGCCGAGGCGAAGGGGGACGAACCCATCGAGTCGGTCTCCTTCGAGGCCGTCGTGGATGGCCGATCCCAGGAGATCGGCTCCGATTCCGAGGCCCCGTGGGCGATCCAGTGGACGGTCCCCCAGGGTCGCGTCGCCATGCTGACCGCCATCGCCCGATCGAAGACCGCCAAGGGCATCTCGGTCCCGGTACCCGTCCGCATCGCTTCGGAACCCGAACCGGTGGCCCCGCTGGTCTGGCTGAAGCCCCATGGCGAACTGGATTGGGTCTCGGGAGTTCCCATCCCGCTGGTCGTGCAGGCCAACGAGGCGGAAGCCACCTTCAAGTCTGTGGAATTCTTCGACGGCGAGACCCCGCTCGGCGAGGGCACCCGACTGACCACCGGTGGCATCGTCCCCTCGACAACCTCCCTGTTCGTCCTGGACTGGAAAGGCACCACAGGGACCCATGCCCTCGAGGCTGTCACGGTCGACGGCTCCGAATACCCGGTG
>CAZZKQ010000587.1:0-2324 GCA_964654875.1 uncultured Verrucomicrobiota bacterium
CTTCACTGCACTGGAGAACGTCCTGCTGGGCATGGCCTTCGGGCCAGGGGCAGACCGCTCAAGGGCGATGGAACTTTTGACGAGAGTGGGGCTTGCCGACCGGATCCACCACTACCCCCGTCAGCTCTCAACCGGTCAGCAGCAGCGGGTGGCGGTGGCTCGGGCCTTGGCGAACCGTCCCAAGCTCGTGCTGGCAGACGAACCCACGGGCAATCTCGACCATTCCAACGCACGGTTGGCGCTCGAATTGATCCGGGAGGCCTGTTCCGAGAACGGGGCGGCGCTGCTGCTGGTCAGCCATGACCGCGAAGTCCTCGGGGCGTTCGAGACGACCGCCTCGTTGGGGATTCTGAATGCGGCGTCGAGGCCGGGAGGTATCCCATGACTCTGCCGCTGCTGGTGCGAAGGAGTCTGAGGCAGCATCTGCTGTCGACGCTGGTCACGGTGGTCTCGATCGCCCTGGCCGGAGGGCTGCTCATGGCCGTCTGGGTGGTGAAGGACCAGTCACGGTCGACCTTTACCGGGCAGAGCGGCGGATGGGATGCGGTGCTGGGGGCCCGGGGGGCAAAGCTTCAGCTGGTCCTCAATGCGATCTTCCATCTCGAAGCATCGCCGGGGAACATCACTTTTGCCGACTATGAAGGAATCCGGACCAACCGGGCCGTCGCGGCGGCTGTGCCCATCGCGGTGGGGGACAACTACCGGGGGTATCGATTGGTCGGCACGACGACCAACTACTTCGAGGTCGAGTATTCCAAGGGACAGCGCTTCCGGATCCAGTCCGGCGGGCGCCTGTTCGACGACGGCTACCGCGAGGCAGTCGTGGGCAGCTTCGCGGCGAGGAAACTGGGGCTCACGATCGGCAGCGAGTTCAAGCCGTTCCACGGGCTCAACTTCGATCCGAAGGCCCAGCATGAGGAGACCTATGTCGTGGTCGGCGTCCTCGAGCCGTCCAACACCCCGGCCGACCGGGTGATCTGGATCCCGCTGGCCGGGCTGCAGAACATGGGCGGGCACGACGCGTCGACGTCGACCGATGTCAGTGCCGTCCTCGTGCGGCTCCGGTCCCCGATCGCGGGACAGCAGCTGGACATGCTCTACAACCGGCAGGGGAACCGCATGACCTTCGCGTGGCCGATTGCCAAGCAGATGGCCGACCTGTTCGAGAAATTCGGCTGGTTCGATGCCGTCCTGGCCATGGTGGCCTGGCTGGTCGCCCTCGTGGCGGTAGGGGCTGTCCTGGCCAGCCTCTACAACTCGATGCACAGCCGTCGGCGGGACCTTGCCATCCTCCGGGCGTTGGGGGCGCGGCGGCGGACGATCTTTGCGGCCATCGTTCTCGAGTCGGCCACCATCGCCGCCCTGGGAATGCTGCTCGGCTTTGTTGTGTATGCCGCA
Organism: uncultured Verrucomicrobiota bacterium; assembly: GCA_964654875.1. Taxonomy (GTDB): domain Bacteria; phylum Verrucomicrobiota; class Verrucomicrobiia; order Limisphaerales; family UBA9464; genus UBA9464. The sequence continues at coordinate 1,399 of CAZZKQ010000587.1, forward strand.
ATCCTTGGGGCTGCTGCGGCGGTGATCCAGTCGCAGACCGGGGTGGTCCTCGATCCGTTGCAGCCGGCGTGGGTCTGGCTCTGGGCTCCGGTCACGATGGTCCTGCTCGGCGCGTTGGCGGGCGTCCTCCCGGCGATCAAGGCCTACCGGACCGATGTGGCCGGCGGGCTGGTTCCGGAGTCGTGATTCCGGGAATGGGTCTTCGATGCAAAAAACCTTCTGGGAATCGGGATCATGATTTCCTAGCGTTCCCTCAGGAATGTCCAAGGCATCCCGATCCGCATCCGAAACTATCGCATCGTCCCCGGCCCCGGCCGGCGAGGTTCCCTTCGAGAAGGCCTTGGCGGATCTCGAGGCGATCGTGGAGCGGATGGAATCCTCCGAGCTGCCCCTGGAGACCCTGTTGGCGGAGTTCGAGCAGGGCACCCGTCTTGCCCGCATCTGTCAGACCCAGCTCGCCGCCGCCGAGATCCGGATCCGCCAGCTGGAGAAGGATCTGGGTGGCGAGTTGCGGTCCACGCCTGCCGATCTCGATGGAGGGGAGCCTGGATGACTCCGCCTGAGGGCTTGCTCCCGATCGCCTGCCCGCCATTCTCCGACCCCGTTTCTGAACACTCGCATGAGTCGCTATCTCGACATGGTTGATCACCCGTCCCACGTGCGGAAGCTCACCCCGGACCAGCTCACCGAGCTGGCGGCCGACATCCGCAATGAGCTCATCACCAAACTCGCCAAGAATGGCGGCCACCTCGGTCCCAACCTCGGTGTGGTGGAGCTCACGATCGCCCTCCACCGCTGCTTTGAGACGCCACGCGACAAGTTTGTCTGGGACGTCAGCCACCAGGTCTACGTCCACAAGCTCCTCACGGGCAGGAAGGACCGGTTCCACACCATCCGGACCACGGACGGCCTGAATGGTTTCGCTC
>CAZZKQ010000588.1:0-2319 GCA_964654875.1 uncultured Verrucomicrobiota bacterium
CGATCGGAAAGGGTTCACCCCAGTACCGCTGCCGGCTGAAGCCCCAGTCGCGGAGCTTGTAGTTGATGGTCTTCCGGCCGCGTCCGACCGACTCCAGCCACTCGGTGATCCGCTTCTTGGCCTCGGCCGTCGGCAGGCCGTCGAGCGAGAGCTGCGGACCTTTTGAATTCACGGCCGTGCCGGGGTCGGTGAACCCGCGCCACTCGGTCCTGGCGTCCGGTGGCTGGACGACCTGGACCACGGGCAGGCCGAACCTCTCGGCAAATTCGAGATCACGGGAGTCATGGGCCGGGACGGCCATGATCGCGCCGGTGCCGTAGCTGGCCAGGACGTAGTCGGCGATCCAGATCGGAACGCGTTCGCCGGTGACCGGGCTGATGGCGTGGGCACCGGTGAAAGCGCCGGTCTTCTCCTTGGCGAGTTCGGTCCGCTCGAGGTCTGATTTCGAGGCGGCGAACTCTAGGTACTTGCGGACGGTCTCGGCCTGCGCCGGGGTCGTGATGGACTGGACCAGCGGGTGCTCGGGGGACAGGACGAGGTAGGTCGCTCCGAAGAGGGTGTCGGGCCGGGTGGTGAAGACCTGGATGCGGGTTCCGACGGGTGCGTCGGCGACCTCGAACTCGACCAGTGCCCCCTCGCTGCGGCCGATCCAGTTCCGCTGCATCTCCTTGAGGGAGTCCGACCAGTCGATGGTGTCAAGGTCCTGGAGCAGGCGCTCCGCGTAGGCGGTGATGCGCAGGGTCCACTGGCGCATGGGGCGGCGCACGACGGGGAACCTGCCGCGTTCACTCTTGCCGTCGACGACCTCCTCGTTGGCGAGGACGGTGCCCAGTTCCTCGCACCAGTTGACGAGGGAATCGCTGACGAAGGCGAGCCGTGCCGCATCGCGATGCGCCCGGCGCTGGGCCTCGGAGGTGCAGTCGGACGGGTAGGTCAGGGTGTCGATCGGCTCGGCCCGCTGGGTCGTCGGGTTGAACCAGGAGTTGTAGATCTGCAGGAAGATCCACTGGGTCCAGCGGAAGTACTCGGGATCGGTCGTGGCGAGTTCTCGGGACCAGTCGTAGGAGAAACCGAGCGACTGGATCTGTCGGGTGAAGTTGGCGATGTTCTGCTCGGTGGTCTTGCGCGGGTGCTGGCCGGTCTGGATGGCATACTGCTCCGCGGGCAGGCCGAAGGAATCCCATCCCATGGGGTGGAGCACGTTGAAGCCCTGCGAACGCCGGTAGCGGGAGAGGATGTCGGTGGCGGTATAGCCCTCGGGATGACCAACATGCAGACCGGCCCCGGAGGGGTAGGGGAACATGTCGAGGATGTAGCACTTCGGGGGCAGGGCCTCCTTGGAGGGCGTCCGACCACCGAGTCCGTGGCGTTGTCCGAAGGGATGGGTCTCGGGGATGGGTTCGCCTGGGTTCCACGCCCGGAACGTCGACTGCGACCTCCAGAACTGCTGCCACTTGGGTTCGATCACGTGGAACGGGTATTGCCGACGAGCCATAGATGAGCGGTCAGCATGCGGACGAGGCGCCCGGGTCTGCAAGTGTCGGGCGGCGGATGTCGCGGACCGGCAATCAAGGACCGGTCTGCATCCGACGAGGACCCAACCTGGCCGGACCGGAGATCGGTGGCGTTCGGGGTGGGGCTGCCCGACCGATCGGACCCGCCACCTCCTCCCAGGTCCGCCCAGTGGGTCGGATCGGGGACCCCGGGCTGGGATTCCAGCCTCAGTCGAGGGTGATTCCCGAGACCATGAGCGAGGGCAGCGCCATCGAGGACTGGATCTCGAGGGACTCCACCGGTCGGTCGGGGTGTGGGTTCACAAACGTGGCGTGGTAGAGCTGCACCCAGCGACGGTTCAGCTCGGCGCTGGAATCCATGCCGCGCCAGGCGACCCGGGGCTGCGTTGGGATCCTGTTGCCATCGTGGGACCAGACATCCTCGACCTCTATGCCGAGCCGGATCGGGAACTCGACCGGAGGTCCGTCCTTGTACCGCAGGCGGAGGCGTGCGAGCTCGACGGGACGTCGCACAGAGGTCGGTGCGAAATTGGCGTTGGCGAGCACGTGGACCTGGCGGACCGCCGTTCCGTCCAGCTGGTGCTTGATCAGGGGAATCGACGGCTCGAGCATCATCCGGGTTCCCCTCGACTCGAGACGCACCGCCCAGCGTGCATCGAAGGGCGTTCCGTCATGGATCACGAACCCGTGCGGGTCCACGTGACTCCATGCCGAATCCAGGACGCGCGAGGGAAGGATCCCGTCCCGGAGTGGCCCTAGATCGAGCTGGGCCGGCGTGCAGCGGGGGTCCCGTCCGGGCACGACC
>CAZZKQ010000589.1:0-2305 GCA_964654875.1 uncultured Verrucomicrobiota bacterium
TTGATTTGTCAGAAATATTAGATAACCACGACGAGATCGTGGCCCTCGAGGAACGGATCCGCTCGATCAACGCCCTCGCGACGATCCACAGGACCACCCAGGCCGTGCTCGGTGTCGACCACGTCCTGAACCTCCATGCCTTCGACCTCGACCAGCGGATCAGCATGAATGGCGACTTCCTCGAGAAGGAACTGCCCTTCGAATGGTCCGGCGCCTACGAGCTCAAGGCCGGCACCCACGAACTGGTCCTCGAAGCCGGGGCCGATCCCGTCATGGGCGTGGTTCTCCTGCCCCTCGAGACCCAGCCCAAGGCGCCCTGCGGCCACGACCATGAACACGGCGAGTCGTGTCATCACGATCACGGGCACGACCACAACCATGATCATGGCCACGACCACGATCACGGGCACCACCACGGCGAGGAGGGTCACTGTCACGGCAGGCTGCATGAGGCGTTGCACGCGGCCGAGGATCTGGCCACCAACCTGTTCACCCACCCCGCAACGCCGGTGCGGCCCGGCGGCGAACTGAAGCCCGGCCGAAAGGTCTACAAGCTCGTGCTCGGCACCGAGACCTCCCGGTTCAAGGTGTCGATCCCCGAGGACGGCGCCTATGCGCTGTTCACCCAGCATGGTCTCGACGAGTTCAACGGCCGCCTCGAAGCCCACGGCCATCGCATCGAGGCCGGTCATGTCCACGAACACCATGGGCATCACCACACCCATGACGCGACCGTGACCAGCGTCGGCTTCGAGGAACACCGCGAGCTCGACTCCAAGAAGCTGAACGCCTGGCTCAGCGAGCTGCTGCAGACCAAGGGGCAGGACATCTTCCGCATGAAGGGCGTCCTCAACATCCGAAACAGCGCGAACCGCTATGTCTTCCAGGGGGTGCACATGATCTTCGAAGGGAAGGCGGATCGGCCATGGAAGGACGCGACCGAGCGCAAGAGCCAGATCGTCTTCATCGGACGCAACCTCGATCGCGAGGCCCTCCAGGCGGGATTCCGTCGGTGCCTCGCCTGAGCCGGGATTCCACCCAAGGACCCGCGATGCCTCCCCTCCGAATCCCGGAACGACCGCTCCAGTGGACGCGCCCCCTGGGCGATTTCATCCAGGGCGTCTCCTGGTCCCCCTCGGGAACCCTCCTCGCCGTCGCCGAGTCCGGCGGACCCCTCCGGGTCCTCGACACCCAGACCGGCGACACCCGACAGGACTGGTCGGGACACGAGGGCGGGTCCTTCGCCGCCCACTTCTCCCCGACGGAGGAGCGGGTTGTGAGCGTCGGGCAGGATGGACACGTGCGGTTCTGGGAACCCGCCCACCGGGAACCCCGGAACGCGGTTCCCGTCCCGTCCAAATGGGTCGAACTGGCGTCGTGGTCGCCAGACGGACGCGGCCTCGCGATCGGTGCAGGCCGCGAAGTCCTGCTGATGGGGGCTGACGGCACGGTCCACCATCGGATGCCGCCCCGGAAGACCACCGTGACAGCCCTGGCGTGGCGGGCCGATTCCACCCGGATCGCTGCGGCCTCCTATGGCGCCATCCAGATCTGGGACGCCCAGTCCGGCGAACCCGAGGCGCCGCTCGAGTGGAAGACCTCCCTGATCTCCCTCGCGTGGAGTCCCGACCATCGGTGGCTGGCCGCCGGGACCCAGGAGCAGGCCGTGCAGATCTGGGAGCTCCCCTTCAAGCCGGGCGAGGAGCTCGCGATGAGCGGATATTCGGTCAAGGTGCGTGAGCTCTGCTGGCACTTCGGTGGCCGCTACCTCGCCACTGGCGATGGACAGGAGATCATGGTCTGGGACTGCCAGGGAAAGGGTCCGGCCGGGACCTCTCCGAAGATCCTCTCGGCCCATGCCCACCGCATCACACGGCTCGCCTACCAACGCGCCGGACACCTCCTGGCCAGTGCGGACGAATCGGGCGAGGTCCTGCTCTGGAACGCCGGCAAGGGGGGCGATCCCCTCCGCCGCCACCGGGTCGGCAAGGCGGTCAGCGCGCTCGCCTGGAGCCCGGATGGACGTCGCCTCGCGATGGGGTGCGAGGATGGGACGGTCGCGGTCGCCATCGTGGAGCAGTGAGGCACGGGCTCCGGGACACCTTGGCCTCTCGACGCCCGTTGATTCCTCCGGAAACCGGCTTTATCTGTCCTCCGAACTCGGTCTGACTCCTGCAGCCCTACAGCCATGATACCCTACGGAATGTCCCTCGACGGTCTGATCTTCATGATCCCCGCCCTCCTGCTCGCCCTCTGGGCGCAGTTCAAGCTGAGGTCGAACTACGAGCGCTACTCCCAGGTCGGC
>CAZZKQ010000590.1:0-2304 GCA_964654875.1 uncultured Verrucomicrobiota bacterium
CCGATCCGATCGAGATCCAGATCATGGGCCAGCAGTTCGCCTGGAACGCCCACTACGCGGGCCTCGATGGCAAGTGGGGCAAGCAGGACATCAAGGATGCCTCTGCCAACAATCCCTTCGGTCTCGTTCCGTCCGACGCCGATGCAAAGGATGATGTCACCTGCCTGCGCGAACCCTTCCTGATCCCGGTCAATCGCGACATCATCTGCCGCATCTCGTCCATGGACGTCATCCATAGCTTCAAGCTGCCCCGGATGCGCATCACGCAGGATGCCATCCCCGGTCTGACGATTCCGGTGCATTTCACCCCGGTCGAGAAGGGGGACCACATGATCATCTGCGCCCAGCTCTGTGGGAATCTCCACTCGACCATGAAGGGCGAGTACAAGGTGGTCAGCCAGGAGGAGTTCGACACCTGGTATGCTGCCAAGTCGAAGGCCGGCGGTGCCGGTGCCTCCTTCGAATAAGGCCTCCGGAAGGCATCGATGCCCACGAATGACCCCGCTTCGGCGGGGTCATTCTGTTTCGTCCCCGGACGCTTCCGCCTCCAGGTCCCCAAGCCTGTCCCGAGGCACCTTCTTTTTGCGGGTCTCCGGACGCTGACGGCTGACGCGTTGCACCAGCTCCGCGCCCTCGCGGCTGATCTTCAGAAACCGCTCATGGCGATCCTTGGCGATCGAACCCGCTGCCACCCCGGCCACGACGGCACAGCCGGGTTCGGCGACATGGCGGCAGTCCCGGAACCGACACCCGCCGGCTGCCAGCTGGATCTCAGGAAACGTTTCCTCCAGTCCCTCGTCGTCGGCCCACACCTGCAGCTCCCGGAGACCGGGGGTGTCGATCACGAACCCCCCGGAAGGCAGCGGGATCAGCTCCCGGGATGTCGTGGTGTGACGTCCCTTGTCGTCCTTCTCACGGACCTCGATCGTGGCCTGGTAGATATCCCCGCACAGGCGGTTCACCAGGCTCGACTTGCCCACACCGGACGAACCGATGAAGGCCACCGTCTGCGCCTCCCGGATGTGTTCCCCCAGCGGTCGCAGCCCCTTGCGTCGGGTCGCGCTGGTGACCAGCACTGTGACGTTCCCGATGGCGGCCTGGATCTCTGCGATCCGGGCCTGTGGATCTGCACAGAGGTCTGCCTTGTTGAGGATCACGACCGGACGGATGCCGCCCTCCAGGACCACGGCGAGGAAGCGTTCGAGACGCCGCAGGTGGAATCGGGAATCCAGGGCCAGCACGATGAAGGCGATGTCGATGTTGGCGGCGAGGATCTGCACCGCAGCGGCTCGTCCGGGAATCTTACGGGCCAGACGGGTCTGACGCGGCAGCACCCGTTGGATGACGCCCGAGTCCGCGCTCGATGTGCCGGAAACAAGGACCCAATCCCCAACGTGGGGCAGGTCTGCCGCCGACGTGGCTTCGTGTTCGAGGCGTCCGGCCAAGGTGACCCGCCGTTCCCCGGACTCCGTCACCACGACCCGGGCCCCTCGATACTCGCTGACCACTCTTCCCGGGACCCAGTCTGCGGGAATCTGCGATCCCAACAGATCGGCCCATGCCGGCGACCAGCCGAGGTGGGTCAGGTTCATGCGCCCCGATACACGCACCGTGCCGTGCAGGTCTCTGCCACCACGATCTCCGTCAGCAGAGGCAGCGCTGGTCGAAGCTCCGACCAGATCCACTCGGCAATTCGCTCGCTCGTCGGATTCTCCAGCCCGGGGATCTCGTTCAGGTAGTGATGGTCCAGGCGTTGGTGGAGTGGTCCGAAGGCGGCCTTGATGTCGGCATAGTCCATGACCCAGCCCATCTGGGGATCGACCGGGCCCTCAACCGCGATCTCGACCTGAAAACTGTGTCCGTGGAGACGGGCGCATTTGTGCCCGGTGGGTACATGGGGCAGCCGATGGGCGGCCTCGAACTGGAATGTCCTTCGGAGTTGCATGGTGTTCAGACGGTTTCCCAATCGGTCCAGACGACGAGATCACCCAACGTCGGGCGGCCGTCATGGCGCCATCCTGCGGGAGGTTCCTGCATGCGGCCGATCGGGCAGATCCGGGTGATGCCCCACTGGGCAATCGTTGGAACGATCTCAGAAAGCCGGCTTTCGCCGACCGCGGTGCCCAGGGTGCTGACCTGACCCCGTACCACTTCGGCATGTCGGAGCATGTCTTCGAGTCCGCGACAGGGCTTCACGTAGACGAACCGATTCAGGCAGGAGGTGCGGAAGCGAGGGTCCTCCTCAAAGACCACGGTCCAGTCGGTTGAATCCCGACTGGACCAGACGCGGGTGCCGGCCTGGGG
>CAZZKQ010000591.1:0-2296 GCA_964654875.1 uncultured Verrucomicrobiota bacterium
GGAACACCGGAAGCTCCACGAACGGTATCGTCCCGACGACAACGCCCGTGACCGTGCCGTGGCCAATGCCCGCCGTCGCGACAAGGCGGCCGACCACGCCTCCCAGGCCATCGTGATCTACGACCTCCAACCCCAGGGCCAGGGACGGTTCACGTCCCTGCCCCGTTGACCTCCCGCCCATGAGCACCGCACCCCACAGACCCGATCTGGAACCCGAGGAGTTGGTGGCCGGGGACGACCAGGCCGTCGGCCGTGGGCTCCGCATCTCCCTCTTCATCGTCCTCGTCCTCGCCTCCGTGGGCGGTGCGGTCTGGATCGCCCTCCGCCCGCCAAAGGTCGCGGGCCCGGTCAAGGTCACCCAGCTCAAGGCCCCGGAGAGCGCCAACACCAACGTCCTGGCCCAGATTCCTAAGGCCACGTTCACCGACGTCACCACGTCCGCAGGGATCGGGTTCCGCCACGAAACCGGAGCCTATGGCGACAAGCTCCTGCCCGAGACCATGGGCAGCGGCGTCGCCTTCGCGGACCTGGATGGCGACACCGCCCCGGAACTCCTCTTCATCAACGGCACCCAATGGCCCGGCAAGCTCTCGGCCGGAACAAAACCCGCCACGGCCGCCCTCTATCGCAACGACGGCAAGGGCGGGTTCCAGGACGCCACCGCCGGATCCGGGCTCGACATCCCCCTCTACGGCATGGGGGTCGCGGTCGGCGACTATGACAACGATGGCCGACGCGACGTCCTGATCACCACGGTCGGCGGCGCCCGACTCTTCCACAACGAGGGCGGCCTGAAGTTCAAGGACGTCACCCCACAGGCCGGGGTCGGTGGGAATGCCAGGGACTGGAGCACCGCCGCGGCGTTTCTGGACCACGACAACGACGGCGACCTCGATCTCTACGTGGGCAACTATGTGCGGTGGTCCCCGGAGATCGACCGCGAGGTGAACTACACGCTGGTCGGGGTCGGACGCGCCTATGGTCCGCCGATGAACTTCGAGGGCGCGTTCCCGCATTTCTACCGCAACAACGGCGACGGCACCTTCACCGAGATCTCCGCCGAATCCGGGGTGCAGGTGAAGAATCCCGCCACCGGCGTTCCGACGGCCAAGACGCTGGGTGTGGCACCGGTCGACTACAACCAGGACGGATGGATCGACATCGCCGTGGCGAACGATACCACCCAGAACCTGCTCTTCGAGAACCAGAAGAACGGCACGTTCAAGGAGGTAGGGGCCCTGAGCGGCATCGCGTTCGACAGCTACGGCAACACCCGTGGCGCGATGGGCATCGACACGTCGCGGTTCACGCCCGACGGCAAGCTGGGGGTCGCGATCGGCAACTTTGCCAACGAGATGACGGCGCTGTACGTCGACAACGGCATCAACTTCACCGACGAGTCCATCCCCTGGGGCATCGGGCCCGCCAGCCGTCTCCTGCTCAAGTTCGGGATCTTCTTCTTCGACTACGACCTCGACGGACGTGCGGACGTGCTGACCAGCAATGGCCATCTCGAGGAGGAGATCTCGAAGGTCCAGGCGAGCCAGAGCTACCGCCAACCCGCCCAGCTCTTCTGGAACGCGGGCGAAGGTGGGTTCCTGAATGTCTCGACGAACCAGGCCGGGAGCGCGCTGTTCCAACCGATCGTCGGACGCGGCAGCGCAACCGCGGACATGGATGGCGATGGCGACCTGGATGTCGTTCTGACCCAGACCGGCGGCGCCCCGGTTCTGCTCCGCAACGACCAGCAGCTGGGCCACCACGCCCTCCGACTGCGACTGGAGGGATCCACGTCGAACCGGGACGCGCTGGGCGCGTGGGTCGAGGCCGAGGTGGGCGGCCGGAAGCAGTCCCAGCAGGTGATGCCCACCAAGAGCTATCTGAGCGCGAGCGATCCGACCCTGGTGTTCGGACTGGGCAGCGCCACGAAGGCGGATCGGGTCACGATCCGATGGCCCAACGGCAAGACCCAGAGCGTCCAGGACCTCTCCACCGACCGGATGCACCGGATCACCGAGGCGAACTGAAGAGGGGCGGGGGCCCACACGGGGCCATAGCGGGATCCCTACCGGTAGGGCTGCAGTCCCTCTCGTGTACATCACCATCTTCTCCGCGTCATACACCCCTCAAAGCAGCCTGGGCCTGCGCGCCTGCCCCGATCCATTTTCGCGTCACCGCTGCCTCATCCACCCGAAGATGCCTTGGCCTCCGTCCAATCGAATCACAGGCCCGCGCCGGCGCGTCTGAACCCTCAGCTCTCAGCTCTCAACTCTCAACCTCCTCAAGGCACCCGCAC
>CAZZKQ010000592.1:0-2283 GCA_964654875.1 uncultured Verrucomicrobiota bacterium
TCCGGATGCTCGACGAGGTGGAGTCGCTCCGTAGGGGATGACCGAGTGCCTGAGGTCCGGCCCGAGTCGCCCGGACCCCCCTTCCCCCGTGTCCCCGGTCTGGCATAGGCTCCGTCCGTGCATTCGTTCCGATACGTCAAAGACCAGCTGCTGTGCGAGGACGTGATCCTGGCCGACCTCGTCAAGAAACACGGCACTCCGCTGTACGTTTATTCCCAGGCCACGCTGTCGGACCACTTCACCAAGCTCGACCAGGCGTTGGCAACGCTGGACCACCTGATCTGCTTCGCGATGAAGTCGAACTCGAACCTCGCCGTGATCCGCACGCTGGCGGATCTCGGCAGCGGGTTCGACACGGTGAGCGCGGGTGAGATCCAGCGGGTGATCGCCGCAGGAGGTGACCCCCGGAAATGCGTCTTCGCCGGTGTGGGCAAGACCGAGGAGGAAATCGCGTTCGCCCTCGACCAGGGTATCTACAGCTTCAACGTCGAATCCGAGGCGGAGCTGGGACGAATCAGCCGCGTCGCCGTGAAGCGGCGCAAGATCGCCCCCGTCGCGGTGCGGGTGAACCCGAACGTCGACGCCGGCACCCACGCCAAGATCACGACGGGCACCTATGAGAACAAGTTCGGCATCGCCTTCGAGGAGATCGAGGGCGTCTACGCCCGGGCCTCACGTCTCCCCAACCTGCGGCTTCGTGGGCTGCAGATGCACATCGGTTCACAGCTGACCGAGGTGAAGCCTTTCGCACTCGCGGTCGACAAGGTCGCCCCGCTGGTGGCCCGGTTGAACGGCAAGTACGGATTCGACTTCTTCAGCATCGGAGGCGGGATCGGGATCGTCTACAAGGATGCCTTGGCCAGCGGGTCGGACAGCTGGTGGAAGACCCCGGCCGGCCGACGCATCCTGACTCCCTCCACCTACGCGGAGACCCTCGTACCCAAGCTTAAGTCTCTCGGGCTGCGGATCCTCCTCGAGCCCGGACGGTTCCTGACGGGCAATGCCGGCGCTCTTGTGACCCGGGTCGAGTACATCAAGAAGACCGGAAGGAAGAACTTCGTGATCGTGGATGCCGCGATGAACGACCTGATCCGTCCCGCCTTCTACGACAGCTATCACGAGATCGTCCCGCTGGGCCTTCGTGGCGGGAAGACGATCCCTTCGGACGTGGTCGGCCCCATCTGTGAATCCGGCGACTACTTCGCCAAGGATCGTCCCCTCCCGAAGGTGGCCGAAGGGGACCATCTCGTCCTGCTGAGCGCGGGAGCCTATGGGTCGGTGATGGGATCCAACTACAATTCCCGCAGCCTCCCGCCGGAGATTCTGGTCAACGGACGGAAGGCCTCCGTGGTGCGACGTCGTCAGGCGATTCCAGAGATCTGGGCCGGCGAGCAGTTGGCCACCTGGCAGGGCCGAAAATCCAAGGGGTGATTCCCGCGGCTGCCGGAGGGCAGACACCGAGACTGATGACCTGGCCCTCTATCCGTTCGGGCTCACCCACTACTTCCGGGTGCTCCGCTCGGCCATCCAGAAGACGTCCCGCTTCAGGTCGGCCTTGTTGCCGATCGGAATGTTCAAGGCGAGGAGCACCCCCTTCTTGATCGGACGCTTCAGCTCGGCTGAGAGCCACTTGTGGATCTCGGAATGTCCGTCGGCGAAGGCGATGCCGGCGGCGCCGTTGTGATAGGCGGCCGGGTAGTCGACCAGCTTCTGCATCTTGCTGCCGTCGCCCTCCACAAACCCGGCCATGTCGACCACGAAGTAGCCGTCGTTGATCGAGTCCTCGCGCTCGTCGAGAAGCACAAACGTCTGGGACGGACCCGGATTCTGAAGATCACTCTCCTTCGTATAGACCCGCCAGCCACTGCCCGACTCGCTCCAACCGGGTCCACCCACCCAGTTGTTCATCGACATGCTCCGGATGCGGGGCACCCGGCGCTTTTCACGGGTGTTCATCGCCAAGGTCATGTCGGCGGGACAATGCCAGACACCCACCGACTTCCCGGTGTAGGGCCAGAGGACACTCTTCTTCGTGAAGGCATCATGGTCCCAGTTGTTGGGATCCGTCTCCTTGCCCTTGGTGTTGTCGAGCCAGCTCCCCCCGGTCCAGTTCGGCACCTCTCGTTGACCCGGTGGGGTCCAGTTCGCCGCCCCAACCAGTCGATCGCCGTTGTCTCCGGAATAAAGTTTCCACGCCATCATCAGCTGGCGGGAATTGGTCATGCACGAAATCCCCTGGGCCTTGGTCTTCGCCTTGCTCAATGCCGGCAGGAGCATGCCGGC
>CAZZKQ010000593.1:0-2281 GCA_964654875.1 uncultured Verrucomicrobiota bacterium
CCGTCGCTCCCTCGTCGTTGACGGCCCGCACGAACCGGACACCGGGAACCGCCCCGGGGTCGACCACCACCTCGAACACCCCGGCGTTGGTCGTCGGGGTCCAGCGCACGCCCCCGCCCTCCTGCCAGATCCGGGGCGGCCAGGGGTCGAACTTCCCGACGGCGGTGACCGTGTTGGTGGTGCCGATCTGGAGCGCGGACGGGAACAGATGGTCGAGCACCGGCACAGCGGCCGTCAGACCCAGCCCGCCCGCCATCGCACCCATCCAGAACCCCACCGCACGCACGCCGTTCAGAGGAAGAGTTCCTTGATGCGACGGCCGTTGTTCACCAGCTGGACCGGACGGCCAGTGTTGGTGTGGAGCACCTGGTTGGGATCGATCCCCATCTTCGAATAGACGGACGCCGCAAAGTCCTCGGGCCGGTACACGTTCTCCGACGCCGCGTAGCCCTTGGCATCGGTCGCCCCCACGATCGCACCCCGTGGACAGCCGGCGCCGGCGAGCAGGACCGACATCGCATGCGGCCAGTGGTCGCGCCCGGCATCCTTGTTCACCTTGGGGGTCCGACCGAACTCACCCAGCAGCACGACCAGCGTCGAGTCGAGCAGGCCACGTTCATCGAGATCCCGGATCAGCGCCGCCACGCCACGGTCCATGTTCTTCACATGGTCCCCCTTGTAGGCGTCGAACAGCTTGGTGTGGTGATCCCAGCCGCCGTAGTTGACCGTGATCCACGACACGCCGACCTCGACCAGCCGACGCGCCATCAGGAGCCTCTGGGCGAAGTCGTTGCGACCGTAGGCATCTCGGACCTTCGCGTCCTCACGTCCGAGATCGAACGCCGCCTGGGCCTTGCTGGACAGGACGAGGTCGACGCCCTGCTGCAGGTACTGGTCGAACGTGACGGCGGGATCCTCCGCAAGGCGGTCGGCATGGCGTCGCATCCCATCGAGGGCCGTCCGGAGCTCGCGGCGGGTCTGGGCCCGACCGTCGCTGATGCCCGAGGGGAGGACGACGTCACGGACCTTGAACCCGGCGGAGTTGGGCTGTCCGTCGATCACGAACGGGGCGTATTTGCCGCCCAGGAAGTTGGGGCCGCCACTCCGGGTCACGGACGGCATCGAGACGTAGGGGGGGAGTCCCTCCTGCTGTCCACGCTGCCAGGAGACGACGGACCCGAACGAGGGGTGGAAGGTGACGAAGGCGCCGCAGGCGACCGGGACCGGGGTCGGAGCCCCGGTCATCAGGTAGTGGTTCCCGCCGCCGTGGTTGGGGTCCTTGTGACAGATGGAACGCACGACCGTGACGCGGTCGGCGACCTTGGCGAGCTCCGGCACAGCCTCGCTGAAGCGCGTGCCCGGGACGGCGGTGGGGATGGTCTGGAAGGAGCCCCGGATCTCGGACGGGGCATCCGGCTTGGGATCGAAGGTCTCGTAGTGGGACGGCCCGCCGTCGAGCCAGATCAGGATGCAGTTGACCGGACGCGACACCGCGGGAGCCACCTTGCCCGCACCCCTGCCGCTGGGCCGGGTCGAGGCTTGCAGCCGGAGCAGGTCGCCCATGCCGAGTCCCAACACGCCGCCCAGCCCCAGCTGGAGGAAGTCGCGCCGCCGAAAGCCGGCGCAGTTATGGGTCAACGGGGACACCCCCGAACCCTATTCCCAGGTCGTGGACTTGGAAAGGCGGGTTTCGAATCCATCTCCCGAACGTCCGACGCACAGGAACCAGAATCCGGCCGGATGCCCCCGGAGGTGGTCGACGGAGCAGGTCGGGGATCGAACCCCTCCGACCCGTCACGACAAACCCGGTCTTGTCTCCGCCCCGCGGCATCGCGGAGGAGCCTTCGCCGCACGGTCCAAGACCTACCGCGGCCACTTGAGATGGCGTTGGAGGAAGTCGAAGGTCCCCTTCCCGTGGATCGTGTGCGGCCCGTCGAAGAACTCGATCTCGGTCCGGTCACCGATGCCCAGCTTCACATACTGCCGTCGCGTCTTCGCGAACTCGTAGGCCACCCATTCGTCCGGAGCGACCCCATCGTCGTGCCCCCGTTCCACCATGAACGGCCGGGGGATCATGAACCAGCTGAGCTCAGCATAGTTGAACGTGTTGCCGAGGTTGAACTCGGGCATGTCGTACTCGCCCCAATAGAGGTAGCAGTAGGAGGACCGCGCCGAGACGTTCTTCCAGATCCACTCGCTGTAGTCGGCCGAGCAGATGCTCAGGCAGTAGCGGTCGATGACCTGCGGGATGCGCATGGCCGTCTTGCCGCCATAGCTCAAC
>CAZZKQ010000594.1:0-2280 GCA_964654875.1 uncultured Verrucomicrobiota bacterium
GGGCGGCATGTTCGCCAGCGGGGAACAGATCCTGCGACACGACATGCCCCAGATCCGACGGATCCGAGGGCAGCGGCAGGCTCTCGATCGCGGTCGGGATCGGTCTCTTTGCCGCACCGATTCGTGGGATCGGGACAGGAATGGGACGGCTTCGCCACGCCTTCGAGTAGGGTGTGAACACCGTGTAGGGCTGCTTGGCTCCGGTCAGGACCTCACGCCCCTCGGCGACCACGGAGTCCTTGAACGACTCGAACGGAACCCCCGTCGCGTAGAGCGCCTCGGCCACCTTCCGGTCGCGT
The DNA here is from genome assembly GCA_964654875.1 of uncultured Verrucomicrobiota bacterium. Lineage (GTDB taxonomy): Bacteria > Verrucomicrobiota > Verrucomicrobiia > Limisphaerales > UBA9464 > UBA9464. The sequence goes on from CAZZKQ010000594.1 coordinate 300, forward strand.
CGGACCGCATAGGGCTCGTAGTCCCGATTCGTGAACACCCCCGAAGCCCCCACCTGGCGGGCCAGCAGCACCAGCTGCTCCGCCGGTTCCCCACGACGCACGATCAGACGATGCCCGAGGGATTCAAGGTTCCTCGCGAGTGCCTCGAGGGATCTCAGCAGAAACGCGACCCGGGCCGGACCGACATCCGGAGACCTCAGGATCGCATCGTCCCAGATGAACACGGGAACCAGGGTCTCCGACCGCTCCCACGCCTCATGCAGGGCCGTGTTGTCCGACACCCGGAGGTCGCGCCGAAACCAGTGGATCACCGTCTTCACGAGCCGATCGTGACCCGACTCCGATTTTTCGCGAGCCCCACGGTGGGTTTCCCTTCCAGGAACCAAAAGGTCGGCCGGTCGCCGACAGGGGTCATTTCGTCACATTGCCACCCACGGGACCCACGTTTTTGGCCGTCAGACCCGGACTCTGGAGCACCCGGCTGGACCGCTCGGAGGTCACGGAGTACTCGAACCCCTGCCCCGTACCCGCCGCGCCGTATCGACCCTTCTTGTCGAGGGCGATGAAGTTGATGGCGAGATCGAATCCCAGCGGATCCAGACGGGCGATCCTCCGGATCGTCTCGATGCAGGCCTCCTGCGGGTGAAGCCCCTGGCGCATGAACTCGACCACCAGGAAGGAACCGCAATACCGCATGACGTTCTCGCCGAGACCGGTGGCCCCGGCGGCGCCGACCTCGTTGTCCACATACAGGCCGCTCCCGATGATCGGGGAGTCGCCCACCCGCCCCGGCAGCTTGTAGCCCCGTCCGCTGGTGGAGCATCCGCCAAAGACAGTGCCGTCCGGGAGCAGGGCCACCATGGCGATGGTATCGTGATTGTCCGTCCTGCGCTTGGCCTCCGCCTGCTGCCGGACCCAGGCCTTCCAGGCCTTCTTCTGTCCAGGCGACACCTTCGGTCCCCGCTCGAACCCATTCTTCGCCGCGAAGGCACGTGCCCCCTCCCCAACCAGCAGGACATGCGGCGTGGATTCCATCACCCGGCGGGCCACGCTGATGGGATGGGCGAACCCTTCCAGGGCAGCGACCCCGCCCGCCCGATGCCCCGGACCAGACATGATGCAGGCATCCAACTGGACGACCCCCTCGGAATTCGGGATCCCAGCCAGACCCACGCTGGGGTTGGTCGGGTCGGATTCCGTCAGACGAATCCCCTCCTCGATGGCGTCCAGCCCGGACCCTCCACGCTTCAGGCACGCCAAGGCGGACTCGTTGGCCGGTTTTCCAAACGGCCAGGTCGAGACGATCAACGGCGCGGAATCGCTCAGGTCGGCCATGGGAGGCATGGGGGCTGCCGAGGTGCTTTCGAGGAAGACGGACCCGGCAACCGTCGTGACGGACCGGGTGACAAACTGGCGACGGGAGAGTGGGGGCATCGGTATCGGGGGTCCTCGGAGTCGTGGAGGCTCGGGTCTCCAGTCGGGCCAATGGGAACGAGAAAGACTAAGGGTTCGGGGGCTCCGGAGACGTGGGCGCCGGCGAAGAGGCTGAGGGAGCCGCCTTTCCGCCGAGGATCTTGAACATCACGACACCGCAGACAGGGCATTTACCCTTAACGGCCTTCCGTCCGTTCTTCATCACCTCTTCCACCGCCTCAGCAATCGGCTGCTTTGCCTTGCAGCGTACGCAGTATCCTTCAGCCATAACATCGAGTTCACCAGACTTTGAATTCCGGCTTCCTTCCACGCTGGAGGCTAGCGAATGGCCCATCTGGGTGTCAATTTCGGTCCAGTTTGGCTCCAGTTTGGAGACAGGTCCTCGCGTGTGAGCCGTCCTGATCCCCCGGGTCATGCCGGACACTCCCTGGAACTGGTGACTGGCACCCGGGCGCAGAGGAACTACACCATGCGCCACGGAAATCATGCTCGTACTCGTCGTCGTCATCAGCGGTGCCTACCTCCTCGGCTCGATTCCGACCGGCTA
>CAZZKQ010000595.1:0-2275 GCA_964654875.1 uncultured Verrucomicrobiota bacterium
GGATCACCCGCTACGAGTCGAAGTCGAAGATCGGGGACGAGGAGTAGTCCAGCGCGTCGTTGGATGTCTGGGGTCCGCCCTGCGCTGTGTGGCACCGGATTCTCCCCCGATCATTGCGATAATCCGGAAAAGGTTTTCGGGCTGGTGAACTCCCTGAGCGTGGTGACTTCGGCATTTCATGCCAGCAATTACAGAGAAGAAATCCCGCCTGCGGCTTGAGTTTGTTGAGAACAAGGACCACTCGCTCCACTTCGATCTGGTCGCCGTGGAGCCTATGGCCCAGTTCTTTGAGCCGGGAACTTTTTGGGCTCCGACCGATGAAACGCCGAACATCCCGGGGCCAGGAGTCGACCGACCCCATCTCACTGGCAGAGCTGAAGGTGGTGCCGCTGGAAGAGGACAAGGACAAACGGCGGCTCCAGTCATTGCTCGGGAAGCACCACTACCTGGATTGGATCAGGACCGTGGGGAGCGCATGTTGTACGCTGCGGTCGATCCCACCGGCCGGTGGTTTGTCGTTCTGATTCTCAATGCCGCAGCAAAGCCCCTCAAGCACCGCGACCGATGGATCAGCTGGACCCGGGCCCAGAGGGATCGACGCCTGAGCCTCGTCACCAGCCTCCACCCAAAACTCCACTGAGCGGTTCATGGATACGCGCTGGCGCTGGGGTGATCTGCCATGTTTTCAATCGACAATTTCATGACGACTCCATCTTCTAACGTCTAACCGTGGCGTCGCCTCGTTGGCTCTTCAGAGCCGCTAGTCTGCGAGCAAATCTGTTGGACTGGATGAAAGAAATCCTCAATAAATCTGCGCAAACCCTCCGCAAAAACGGGATTTCGGGATTCTCCAAGAAGCTCCTCCGGTATGGGGCGGCGAGGCTTGATGCCTTGATGCCGGCATCGATGCGCTACAAAAGCCTCCTGAAGGAATATCGGGATTTGTCGGGTCCGGACTTCCAGGTAACCAACGAGGAGATCCTCGAGAGCACACGGCTGACCCGACAAACGCCGGCGGGGCCCATCCGGTCGGCCATCTGGTTTGTGCCGCCGTTTTCCCATCTGAGCTTCGGTGGGACCTTCACCCTCTTCCGGGTCATCGACAAGTTGTCGAGGGAGGGGGTCTTCAATACGGTCGTGATCTATGGGGAGCCCTTCTTCAACTCGGAGAAAACCTGTGGCCAAATTTCACGGGAATTCCCCGGGCTGAAGAACTACGAGCTTAGAGTCCTTGGACAGAGGGGATTGACGGTCGACGATCTTCCCGAGGCGGACCTCGGGTTCTGCACGTACTGGACCTCGGCCTATCTCCTACTCAAGTACCGACGGGTCCGGCGGAAGTACTATTTTGTCCAGGACTATGAGCCCCTGTTTTTCTCCGCAGGCTCGGTCTCAGCGCTGGCAGAGTCCACCTATCGGTTCGGGTTCACCGGCATCTTCAATTCTCCGGGCCTCGGTCACGCAACCATGGGTCGTCACGGGATGGAGGGTTTCAGCTTCGTCCCGGCGGTCGACACCCACATTTATTTCCCAGATTTTGAAGCCAAGAGGCGCGGCAACGGAAAGGTGAAGCTCTTTTTCTATGCGAGGCCCGCAAACGCGAGGAACGCATTCAATCTAGGGATTGTCGCGATCCAACAGCTGGTTCGGAGATTCCCGGACAGGCTGGAAGTGATTGCCGCGGGTTCGAACTGGGACGAGTGCGTCTACGGCCTAAAGGGAAAGATACGTAACCTCGGACTCCTCAGATCCCTCCGGGAGGTAGCCCAGGTGTACCGAGAGTGTGATATAGGCATGGTCTTCATGCTCACCCGCCATCCCTCGTACCAGCCTCTCGAGTTCATGGCCTCCGGGATGGCGACGGTCACAAACCGGAACGAGGACAATCTCTGGCTGCTGCGCGACCGGGAAAATTGTCTCCTCTCGGAGCCGTCACCTGCTGCGATGGCCGAGCGGGTCGGCGAGCTGGTCCTCGACGAGGACCTTCGGATGGCGATCGCCCGCAAGGGGCATGAAGAGATATCCAGCCGATCGTGGGAGTCGGAGATCGACTCCATCTGGCGCCGGATCCGTGAACGCTGGTAGGTTCAGGTTTTCTGGATGGCGATGTTCAAGTTCTTGGAAAGTGGTATGCAGGACGGATTTGTGGGTTTTCCAAATCCGTCTTTTTTTCACAGCCATTCCTTGGAATGGCTCTGATGCCTTTTGGAAAGGTCGGGTCGCATCCAAAGCCGCCTCCAATCACACCCTCGCCGTCACGGCATGATGGCCATCC
>CAZZKQ010000596.1:0-2274 GCA_964654875.1 uncultured Verrucomicrobiota bacterium
ACCAGCTTCCGGGACAGCACCTCCTGCTGGGCGTCCGGCTCCCAGGTCTTGACCAGGTCCGACAGCAGGACGGAGCCCGGTTCCGCGACGCTGTTGGTGTCCTGACGGCGCGACACCGTCTCGCGTCGCAGACGGTCGAGCGACTCGAGCAGACGTTCCCGGGGCCATTGCTGGGAAGGATCGGTGGAGAGGGTCTCGGCCGCGGTGACGGCCCACCATTTCTCGACGTCCCGGAGCGAGAGGAAGGTCCCCCGTGAGGCCTTCAGGAACGCCGTCTGCCAGTTGAGGCTTCCCGAAAGCGACCCGAGGAACTCCATCAGAAAGCGGCGGCCAGCGGGCGTCCGGACCCAGGCCTCGGTGAACAGCGTCGAGGACATCTGGAACTCCTCGAATTTCGACGGCTCGGCGAGCTTCTCCAGCGACAGTACGTCGAGCTCGGAGAACGGCAGCGGCGAACGTCCCTGCTGGTAGATCCGGACGGCGGCGAGGGGATCGGGATACCGGCGATTGCGATTGATGACCGTGGCCTCCTCCACCACGAGATCCCGTCCCTCCTGCGCGAGGAGCAGCTGGGTCAGTCCCTCCGAGAGCCACAGGGGAGGCACGACGACCTCCGGCCCCCGGTTGGACCGGTTCGCATGCTCGAGGAGCACGACCTCCACCAGAGCTCGGACCAGCATCTGCCAGTCCATGGATCCCGGGACGGGAACCTGGTACTGCCAGCCTCCCTTGATGGCCTCCGCGCGGATTGCGACCTGTTGCGGTGGGGTCTGGCCACCCGGTCGGGAGGGCTGCATCTGGATGTGGATGCGGGAGGTCCACGGCCCCCGGGCGTCGAGACGGCGATCCACGGCGGTCTTGACCCGGTCGGCCGTGATCGCGAGGAGCTCAGGACGGAGACGGACGATCCGGTTGGTGCCCACCTCCTTCAGGTCCCGGATGGGGTCGGGCAGGACGCTGCCGGCTCCGCGGACGAGGAACTGTCCGGTCCTCCCCCAGGCCACCACGGGCATCTCGAAGGGCAATCCGGGAACGGCAGCAGGACATCGCAGTGCCAGGAGGAGAACCCCCAGGACACCGGGGATCCACGCGCGTCGGGTTTTCGACCGTGATCGCATCAGAGGGACATTCAGCCGGCGACGCGGATCGGATCCCTGTCCCTATTTGGAATCCGACTTGGGGGCGGGCTTCGCTGCAGGCTTGGAGTCGGAGGACTTCGATTCCGACTTCGGTGCGGGGCTGGTGGAATCCTTCTTGGCAGCGGACTTGTAGCCCTCGCTCCGATAGTCGGTGATGTAGAACCCGCTGCCCTTGAAGATCAGGCCGGCACCGCCACCCACACCGCGCTTCACGGTCCCCTCACCCCAGGGCTTCCGGGGACAGAGGTCCTTCGGGCAGGTCGTCAGCGGCGGAGCCGACATCGACTGCTGGCACTCGAACTCGTGACCACACTTGCTGCAGCTGTACTCGTAGGTAGGCATGTCTCGGAGATCCCAAATAAGGAATGGCGCGAAGCAACGTCAAGGCACGGCTGCCGGCAACGGGCCAATCCGGGGAGAGGATCCAACAAGGCAGGGCTGGCGCGCCAGTCCGGAGACACGACGGTCCGTGCGATGAATGCACGATCGAAAACCCCACCCTCGACTCCCCGGACCCGGGTCCAGACTCCGGTCGCCCCAGCCCACCCCGACTCGCTCGTGATCGCAGAGCGGAATCCCCGGTCTCCGGTCGGCCCCAAGCATCCCCTGGATCCACGGGAGAACCCTGCGGCCAGGGATTCCCGGGGGGCGGCGACCCGGACGGAGATCCGCCGCGAGGCCCCACGGGTGACCGGACCGCGTCTGTCCCTGCGACCCGCCGAGCGGGGCGGTCAGGACCGGAGTCACAACCGCGCCACCCGGGGCGAGCCCAAGGCAGACCATCCGGGAAGCGGTCCTAATCGGGCTTCCGGAAAATGAGGATGTGCTGACGCGGCAGCACGCGGAGGGTCTCAACCCATTCCAGTGGATGGAGCGCCATCTCCCGCTTCACCTGCTCCTCGGTCATCTTGTGCAGGGGCTTGATCGGCACCCACTTCTCCTCGCCCCGATACTCCACGAACACGAGGCGTCCACCAGGCTTGAGGGACTTCACCAGGTTTCCGGCCATCTCGAAGGGGTGGTCGAACTCATGGTAGACGTCGACCATCACGATGAGGTCGACCGACCTGGGGAGCAGTCCCGAGTTGGTCCGGGACCCGAGGACGGGCACGACATTCGTGATGCCGCGGGCCAC
>CAZZKQ010000597.1:0-2266 GCA_964654875.1 uncultured Verrucomicrobiota bacterium
AGGGGCGGGAGGTTCATGTGGTCGTGTTCCTCACGACGTTCCCCGCGGGACTGGCCGGACGATTTGCGTTCGACGCTGGCCTGCAGCCGGTAGGTTCCGGAGGGACCCGGGACTGGACGGGCTCGAACCTCGATATGGAGGTTCTCAAAACTGCCGCCTTCCCCGGGGCCAGGCCCTGGACCGCGGTGGTCCGGACCTTCATGGATCTCAATCATTTCCCGCTGCATCACCTGCTGTCGGGCGGCTGGATCCATCTGGGGCGGACGACCAGGACCGGCGTCGAAGCGCTGCGGACCGATGGGGCGTGGGGAGGTGCCGATCTGGATCGAGCATCCGCTGGAGATCAGGACGAGGACCGCGACGGCGAAAGGCAGGCGGGAGTTCATGGTGGGGCGATATAGATGCCCGACGCCCAACCCCGCAAGGACGCAGACGGGACCCGGACGGGGATCAGGCCACGATTGCCATCGGACTCCGCGCCGGTGTCTGCTGTGCCGCCTCAGGCCTGCGCCCTGAGGCGTCCCAAACCCACCGATGTCCTCCGAAGACAACCGCCCTCATCACCACCACGCCGCCGTCATCTTCGACATGGATGGGGTCATCGTGGACAGCGAACCGCGACATGAACGTGCCTTCCGTGAGGTCTTCGATGAGCTGGGGTACGGGGAATCCCACGGGGTCCACTTTCCCGACTACTACGGCCGTTCGGACCGGGCGCTCTGGGTGGACTTCATCGAGCGGCATCGTCCCCCACAACCCCTGGAGACCCTGATCCGGCTGAAGGAGGATCGCCTGCTCTCGCTCCTCGATCGGGACCAGCCGCTCTTTCCGGGGCTGGTCGAACTGGTGGAGGGCCTTTCGGGCGTCACTCGCCTGGCGGTGGCCTCCGGGTCGAGCCACACCGTGATCCGTTCCGTGCTCCGGATGCGGGATCTGCACCGCCATTTCCCGGTGGTGGTCAGCTCCCAGGATGTGGCCCGGGGCAAGCCGGAGCCCGACATCTTCCTGCTGGCGGCGTCGCGGCTGGGGGTGGACCCGGCCGACTGTGTCGTGATCGAGGACTCCGCCGCCGGGGTCGCCGCGGCCCGGGCCGCGGGCATGCGGGTGATCGCCATCACGAACTCGCTCCCGGCCGACCGCCTCCGGCACGCGACCGCCATCGTCGACGACTACGGCTCCCTGGTCCGGCTGCTGTCGGGACGCTGAGCGCCCCCGATCGAGGCCTTCCTCAACTCTCCGCTTCTCGCCCTCGGGCCTCCGGGCCCATCCTCGTCCATGGACACGCGTTCCCTCGGCCGTTCCCCGCTCCGGGTCTCAGTTCTCGCCTATGGTGCATGGCGCCTCGCCGGATCGGAAGGGAAGGCGTCGATCGAGGGATCGGCCCATGGCATCCGCGCCCTGAATGCGGCGGTCGATGCAGGCATCACCTTCATCGACCTGGCCGACATCTACGGGGGCGGCCGATGCGAGGAGATCGTGGGCGAGGCCCTGCGCCAATCGCCGGGTCTCCGCCAGCGCCTGGTGATCGCGACCAAGTGCGGCATCCGACGGGCGGGTGATGCCTCACCCCATGCACCGTTCCGCTACGACTTCAGCCGGGAGCACATCCTGCGGTCGGTCGAGGTCTCCCTGAAGCGGATGGGCCTGCACGAGATCGATCTCCTGATGCTGCACCGTCCGGACTATCTGATGGATCCGGCGGAGGTTGCGGGCGTCTTTGTCGATCTCCGCCAGGCCGGGAAGGTCCGGGAGTTCGGGGTGAGCAACTTCACACCCTCCCAGGTGAGCGCCCTCCAGAAGGCCTTCCCTCATCCCCTGGTGGTGAACCAGGTGGAGATCAGCCTGCTGCAGACCGCGACCCTGGACGATGGGACGCTGAACCACTGTCTTGAGCTGGGCATCAGCCCGATGGCCTGGAGTCCGCTCGGACGCGGAGCCCTGGTGCAGGATCCCGGATCCCTCACCGACGCACGACACCGTCGGACGGCAGAGGCGCTCGTGGCGGTGGCTCGGCGTCTTGGGTCGACCCCGTCGGTCGTGGCGCTCGCCTGGCTCCTGCGCCATCCGTCGGGGATCGTGCCGATCCTCGGCACCTGCACCCCGGAACGGATCGCGGAACAGGCCGGTGCGGCCTCCCTGCAGCTGTCGCGGGAGGACTGGTATGAGCTCCTCGAGGCCAGCCGCGGCAGCCGACTACCGTAGACCAAAAGAGGTTCTTCGCTGTTTTCGGTGGGTTGCGAGATCGATGGATGCCGCAGGAACGATC
>CAZZKQ010000598.1:0-2263 GCA_964654875.1 uncultured Verrucomicrobiota bacterium
ATCGAAGTCGAAGGCATCCACCCGTCGCGTGGCCGAGTCGATGTAGTAGAGGGTCCCACCGTCCGGTGACCAGGCGAGCCCGTTGGAGATGGTGACCTTCGGGACCCGGGGCATCGGGACGGCGTCGGGCCCGACCACGTACAGCGTGCCGAGTTCCGGCGCCTCACTCAGGGCAAGGGTACCCGCCCAGAGGCGTCCCGCAGGATCACACTTCGCGTCGTTGAACCGATGGTCGTCAGGTTCCGCGGCCGGACGGGTCCACGGCGTCAGCCGGCCCGACTCTAGATCAACCCGGGCTAGTTCGGCATCGGCACCGACGATGAGGTCGCCGCGGGTCGACGGGATCACGAACCCGAGTCGATGCGGGAACTCCCAGTGCTGATGATTCCGGGCCCTGGGATCCCATCGATGGAGGTGTCGGCGCTCGATGTCGACCCACAGGAGGGTGTCGTGCCACCAGACGGGACCTTCCGACAGGATCGCCCCAGCTCCGATCACGTATTCGGCGTTCATGCCGCCAAGAATGGGGTCGCCGGACGGGGTGGGGGCAACCCGGATCTCCGAGTCCTGGTCCCTGCTGCGGGTTCTCAGGGGCTGCGCAGACGGAAGAAACGCCGTGTCAGATCGCCGGGGATTCGTGCTTCGCCACCGGCACCCGGAACCGGGGTCCAAGGCGCGGACGCGTCGAGGCTCGGGCTGCTCTCGAGGATCCAGTTCTCGAACCCCTTCGGTCTTGGAATGATGATGTCGCTGCCTCTGGCGGATTGCTGGGCGTTGAGGGGCACGATGGACTGGAGGTGGCGGAAGACGTTCTTCGGATCCACCTGCTGCTTCATCGACATCAATCGTGGTAGGTGGACTCCATGGTACGCCACGAGCGGTTGGACGAGGCGCCGGTCGGGGAAGTTGACGAAGGTGTAGGACGAGGCGTGGGGGGCGAGATCATTGTAGAGGGCGTCGACCCGTGGGAGGTAGGCGGCGGATTGTTCGACGTGTTCGACCTTCCATGATACGACGCAAGGCGTTAGCAGGGTCGCTCCCCGGAATGGCACGGCCGAATCCTCTGGGCCGACATCGTTGATTCTGCCTCCGAGGGTGTGGAAGGTGACCGATAGAACGGTTCCCGGAGCTTCATTCCAGTTTCGGATGTGGCCGAGAATCACGTCCCGGGCCGTGCTGCTCACCGGGCCGAAGAAGAAACGGGAGCGGTTGTGTTGGTATGCCGTGAGCTCGTTGCTGGCCAGCGCCGCCTGGGAATCCCAGTAGGGTTCCGTCCGGATGTCGACGACCTCGGGTGTCGAGGCCTCGAGGGCGGGCTTCAGCAGCCGCCTCAGTTCATCCTCGGGACCGAACAACTGGCCCGAGGCCCTGATATAGACCCGGCGTCCGGAGGCCTCGGTGGCGGAGGCAACGATGAACCGGATGGCGAGGGTCTTTGGAGCCGTCAGGCACAGCTCGTGGAGGCGGTCGAAGACGGTCTCAAGATCCTGGTACCAGCGCAGGGAGAACCGTGTGGTTGGCGTCGCTGGAAAGGTCCGCAGCGTCAGCTGAGTCAGGATCCCGAAGTTCCCGCCCCCGGCGCCGCGGGTGGCCCAAAACAGATCGGCATTTTCCCGGTTGCTGCAGGAGATGACGGAGCCATCCCAGAGTACCATACGGGTCGATTCCAGGGAGTCACAGGCAAGTCCACGGTCCCGCATGCTCAGCGTGATCCCGCCACCCGACACAAGGCCCGCCAGTCCGACAGTCGGACAGCTGCCGTGGCTGTAGGCGAGGTTGAGAGCCTTAAGGGGTTCAATGAGGGTCCCATTCAGGGCCCCGCCTCCTGCAGTCACCTGGCCGGCCGAGGGGTCCACCTCGACCGAACGCATCAATCCCAGGTCGACAATCAGTCCCGGGCTCCTCGAGAAGCCGCCATAGGAATGTCCGCCCGACCGGGTGGAGAAGGGGACCCGGTTCTGGACCGCCCAGCGGACGCAGGTGACGACATCGGCTTCGGAGATGCAGCGCGCGATGGCCGTGGGGAGTTCCGTGATGTACTGGAGCGCCCACTGCACGTTCAGTGCGGGGAAGTCGGCATCCTCGGGACGCACCAGTCGACCTTGCAGCTGACGGGCCAAATCAGCCCAGGGGGCATCGATGAAATCCCCGGCGAGGCTGCGAGGGAGGGACCTCCAGAGGGCGGCCCCGGCTGCGAGGCGTGTTCCGAGACCAAGAAATCGGCGACGGGAGGTGGTCATGCTGTTCCGCGGGGTGAGGTCTC
>CAZZKQ010000599.1:0-2257 GCA_964654875.1 uncultured Verrucomicrobiota bacterium
GTCCGCATCGGGGAATCGTGGTGGCGCCGACGCCAATCCCGGATCCTGGAATCCAACCCCATCCTCTGGCTCCAGTCACGGACCTGGAGCACGCGGGTCGGTGGCTGGGTCCTGCTTGGTATGGCGCTGTCGGTCGCCGGACTGGCCCTGGAGGCCCAGCGTGGAACGGTGGAGGGCTACTATTTCCTGGGCCACCTGATGCTGCTCGGTGGGGTGGCCTTCGCCGCGACGGCGAGCTTCCGGATCGAGCGGGAGTCGGGAGCCCTCGAACTCTGGCTTGTGACGCCGCTGACCCCGGCCTCGATCGTCCGGGGACGAATCCTCGGACTCGCCCGGCGCTTCCTCTGGCCGACGCTCATCCTCTGGCTGCTGCCGCAGATCCGCTTCATCTGGCGTTGGTACTGGGGGGTGCAGGGACCGCGGCCCAACCTGCTGTACGTTCCCGCGTTCGACTGGATGTTCGGGCTGTGGGTGATCGCGACGCTCGTGTTCGGCGTCGGGCTGGCGCTGTCCCGGTTCAACTTCATCACCGCCTTCGCCCTGGCTTGGGTGGCGCATCATGTGCCGTTTGTCCTCACGGCGGTCGGCGACTGGTTGAACGACGAGTGGCTGGTCCAGCACCACAAATCCCTGCCGGGATGGCCCTCCGACGGCTTTGTCACCGCAATGGGCGTCGTGCTCGCGGTGGGATGCAGCGTCTGGGGGTGGTGGCATGCCTGTCGACAGCTCGACCGCAGGCGATTCCTGTCGGGGGGGCGGGGTTGAGTCCGTGGTCTGCGGGCTTGTCGGACCCCAAAAAAGCCCGTGGAGTCGTGGTGATGACGGTGCCCCCCATCGTGGAACGGGAGCTGAGAATCGCCTCGCGGCTTCCCTGGACCTACTGGCTAAGGGTGGTTGTCGCGACGTGCGGGCTGCTGGCCGGTGGCCTGGCGCTGGCGATCAGCCAGGGTCAGGGCCAGATCAACAACGGAACGGCCTCGGGGGAGCCCGTCTACTATTTGGTGTCGGCTCTGGGTCTCCTGTTGGCGGGACTCTCGGGGTTCCTGTTCACGACGGACAGCGTCAGCGGGGAGAAGCGGGAAGGAACACTGGGGCTCCTGTTTCTCACGGATCTCCGGAGTCATGAGATCGTCCTCGGCAAGTTCGTGGCCCATGCCTTGGCGGCTCTCTATTGCCAGCTGGCCTTGGTGCCGATTCTGGGACTCTCCCTTCTGATGGGAGGGATCGCGATGATGGACTGCGTCCGGATGGCGGCCGTTCTCCTGGTGGTGACCTTCACCTCGCTATCGCTGGGCTTGCTGGCGTCGATCCTCACCCGGGAGGTCCAGAGGGCTGTGGGTCTGAACACCCTGCTCTCCTTGGCGGTCTGGGGGGGGGGCTTCATGGTCTTCGGACTCCTGCTCCTCCTCCACATCTGGCGGATCGGAGGGGACGTCCCGGACGGGTGGAACGACTGGCTGCTCAGCCTCAACCCGTTCACCGCCTTCATCGCCTCGAGGTCGGTCCTGCCCGGGATGTCACAAACCTCGGGATATTTCCTGTCACTGGGGTTCTCCGGTGGATGTGGGATTGTTGCGCTCGTGCTCGCCACCTTTTGGCTGCCTCGAAGCTGGCAGGATCGGGGCACGGGATCGGCGCGACGGGGCCTGTCGGCGTGGCTGCAGCGGCTGCGGTTCCCGCGACCGGGGATGGCCGACCAGTTCCGGGGACGGCTCCTCGATGCCAATCCGGTGATGTGGTTGTCGGCCCGGCACTGGATCCGGGGCTGGCTCGTCTGGGGAGTGATGATCGGGGTGCTCGTCTTCTTCGTGGGATTGGGTTGGGAGGTTTCCCGCGGAGACGACAGCAGGGGTGCGATGGTGGCGTTCCTGGTCTGGTCCGTGCTGGTGATCCATCTCCTGCTCAAGTCGTGGATGGCGAATGAGGCCCCGCGACAGTTCCTCGAGGATCGGGCCACCGGGGCGATGGAGCTCCTGCTCACGACCTCGCTGAAGGACCGGGACATCCTGGAGGGACGCTGGCGTGCGCTGCGGCGGCAGTTCCTGGGGCCGATGGTGGCCGCCCTGGTCCTCGACGTCCTCCTCCTACCGGTGGTGGCGGCCGTTGACCCCGAGGAAAGCGGCTACTTCCTGGCATTCGCCCTCTTGTCGATGGTGTTCCTGGTCCTCGACCTTTGGGCCATTGGGTGGCTGGGCCTCTGGGTGGGGATCTCTGGCGGGGGACGAACCGTGGCCTCGTCGGTCATGGTTCGGATCGT
>CAZZKQ010000600.1:0-2253 GCA_964654875.1 uncultured Verrucomicrobiota bacterium
GACGATCCAGTTCCACACGGTCCGGAAGAGTGGCGCTCCCGAGTGTGTCGGCTGACACGATCCTGCGTCGCTCACTCCAGAAACTTCACGAACAGCGTGGATTCGAACTCCCGCTCGCGGGATCGATACGCAAGTGGGAGATCGCGTCACTCGAGACGATCGGATGTGTGTCCGCAGGGGCTTTCCGGCCCACGAACTCAAACCAGGTCCAGAGTCCGCCATAGGCGGACCGCACCACGGCCGATTCAATCGCCAGGCGCCCCTCCAAAGCGGGCAACAGATGCGCCTCCATCCGGACATGGTGGTGTCCCATGTGCGCGCGGAAGAGACCCAGAGGCGTCGCATGGAAATCCACCACCGCGAGGATTCCACCGGGGACCAGTGCCTGGATGGCCGAATCCAGAACCGCTTCCCAACCCGGATTCATCATGCTGAGCGAGTAGGAGAAGAGAATCCCGTCGCACGTCTCGTTGAGACGGTCCCGTTGGACCGCCTGGCGCAGCGTAACGTGGTCGCCGAATCGGGCCGTTTTCCGACGGGCAATGGCCAACATGTCGGGTGAAAGGTCGATGCCGGTGATCCGTGCCCCGGGGAAACGCCGAGCCAGTCCATAGAGATTGTGTCCCGTTCCACAGCCGATCTCCAAGAGGCGGCAAGGCTCAGGACGAGCCGCTGCAAGTCGGTCTAGAATCCCAGCCCGCCCAAACAGGAACAGCCAACGGGTGGCGTCATAGATCGACGACTGGAACCGATAGTAGCGCTCGAGATGTTCCATGGCTCACAGCACCTCGGCGAGATGGAGACTGCCATAGGTGCCCACGCGGTCCCTCCGATGGAGCGGTTCAGTGAGGTCGGGACGGAACCGAAGCCGCGTCTGGATGGGGCCCGGGATGAACCGGCAGTCCAGCCCCGCCGACCGCAGCAGGATCCGCGTACCGGGCCGGCTGTTGGCGAGGACGAGGTTCCACTCCTCGCGGAGCCCGACCGGATCCTTCCATGCCAGCCAATCCTGATGGTCCAGCAGAACGTAGTGGGAGTAGGTGCCCGGGTGTTCCCTCAGGAATCGTGCGATCGAGGTGGTATGACACCGGATCCGTGAAACGTTTCCAGCAAGGGTCTCCTGATGCTCTCGGCGCAGGTAGTTCGGGCAGCAGTCGAGGGTGTATGAACCCGTGGTGTAGACCCGCCAGAAGTAGTTGTCCCGGGCCGGCACCTCCGTCATCACGTGGCGGAACCTGTCCCGGACATATCCCGAGAGGCCACCGGGGTGGGAGGCGTCGATCAGGCGGACCTGCGCCGGCGGCACGCCCACGAGGGACATCAGTGCCGGATGTCGGAAGATCCAGTCCATCCACGAAGTCCAGAGATGCGGTTCCGCGCAGGCGAAGATGGCCCGTTGTTCCTCGAGGGTCCGGGCATCGAACTGGGCCAGTGCCAGCGCCCTCACCCGGACCCGTAGTATGCCCAGGGCCAGCCAGATCAAGGATGCGGCAAGACCCGCAGTGCCTTTCCAGTAGAAGGACGGACGCCACCCGCACGGCGAGAACATGGAGACATGGGCCCGCCAGTGGTCGAGGGCCTCTGGACGCAGGTGGGGACCGAGCCGCTCCAGCACCGCCTGTCGCTCCGGATGGGACCCGATCCCGAAGAACTGGAAGAGATCCCAGAAGTCGCCGGCACGGATCAGGGCCATCTTCAACTCGAGGAGGAGATTCTGCCGCGGATTGAGGTCGATCGCATGGATCGCCTTCGGGCGATCGAGCAGCATGTCGAGGATGTTGCAGCCGGCACTGGTGATCGCGACAACCTCGCTCTCGGAACCGATGCCGAGCAACTCCCGGTCGATCCGGGGGTCCTCCCAGGTTGCGTTGTAGACTAGTTGGCTGCCGTGGAGGGTTCGAAACAGCCACTGATGCACGTCGGAACCATCGAAGGCGACGCTCGGTTGGCAGAAATCACTCATGCTGGGGTCCCGTGGGACGCGGATCGAGTCGTGCGGCTCGATCGACGCCCATTCAGGATCCACCCGATCCAGGTATTTCTAACCAGGATGTGGTAGCTCAGCAGGCCGACAGCGGTAACTCCGCCAAGACAGACGAGGAATTTCACCGCAATGGGGACCTGCCAGGACCGGAAGCGGAGCTGGATCCAGAACACCAGCGGCAGATGGATGAGGTACAGCCAGTAGGAAGCGTTGGCGAAATAGGCGGCCCAGCGGATGGGGCGGTCCAGGGCCTGGATTCCCCAGGCAAA
>CAZZKQ010000601.1:0-2248 GCA_964654875.1 uncultured Verrucomicrobiota bacterium
GGCCGTTGATGGGGAGCAGCGCGAGGTCGATGCGGAACGGCCTGAGCATCCCGGGGTTGATCGCCTCATGGCTCGAGAAGAACCCACCGGAGATGATGGCGACGACCCCGAGGGTGTTGGTCGACGCCGGTCGGAACACGTCCAAGGTCAGGGCGGTGCCGAACTTCCGGCCGTAGATGACCTCGGTCCGGGTGAAGGGAGCCACCTCCGCCGCGTGGGCCCGGAGGAACGAGACGACGGCAAGGCAGAGGAGGAGGAATCTCATGGGTGGATTCAGGCTGGAGAGGATCCGGGGTCTCCGGCAAGCGGGGTTTCGGTTTTGTCACGGAGATCCATCGGCGGTTTGATTCACCTCCATGAAGTCCCTGCTCCAGTGGCTGCTCGTCCTCCTGTGGGGGTTCCCGACCTTGGGGACCGAATCCGGGAGGCCAACGGATGCGAATCCCTGGCCTGCCGCGGAGATCGATGAATGGCGGGGATTCCGTCGACTCCGGTTCACCGTGGCAGGCTGCGAGGCGTGGGTGGTCGAACCCGTCCAACCCGCCCAGGGCAGGCCCTGGACCTGGTGCATGGAGTTCCCCGATGCGTTCACCGAACGGACCGGCGTCCCCCAGCTCCTCAGCCAGGGATTCCATCACCTCCACCTCGTCGTGGGAAACACGTTTGGATGCCCCACCGCACTCGACCAGTTCGACCGGTTCTATCGCATCGTCACCAATCGGGGACTGGCGCGGCGCGGAGCCCTGATCGGCATCAGCCGTGGGGGCCTGTACGCCTACAACTGGGCGGCCCGCCATCCGGACCGCGTGAGCGCGATCTACGGCGACGCACCCGTTTGTGACTTCAAGAGCTGGCCGGGTGGGCGCGGTGCCGGACGGGGCAGTCCGCCGGATTGGCAGAAACTGATCCGCGACTACGGATTCCGGGACGAGGCGGAAGCCCTCGCCTTCCGGGGGAATCCGATCGACCAGCTCCGGCCGCTCGCCCGGGCGGGGATTCCCCTGGTGCACGTCGTGGGCGACGACGACCCCGTCGTGCCCGTACCGGAGAACACCGCGATCGTGGAGCAGCGGTACACGGCCGCCGGCGGAACGATCCGGGTGATCCACAAGCCCGGTGTCGGCCATCACCCGCATGGTTTGGACGACCCGACGCCCGTGGTGGAGTTCCTCCGGGAGGCCGCCCGGAGCGCGGGAACCAGGCGCTGAGAGAACGCGCTATTTGAAGTGCGGCTCGTTGTCGCGGTTCCAGAGCCGCGCCACGTCCTGCCGTCTCCCGAGGTCCTTGTGGAGCTGGCCGATGATGTCGAGGCGGCGCTTGGCCTCGACGTGGCCATCGCAGAACGCGATCGAGGTCCGCCCCCCGTGCAGCTCCAGCGGCCACTGGCGCTCCTCGTACATGCCGATGAACCCGCTCCAGTCCGAATCCCCCTTCTTCTTTTTGTCCCAGTTGCTGTCGCCGAACGAGATCATGGCACTCGGCATCTTCACGGCGGACTCGCGGGTCTCGCCCCAGACGGGATCGCCCAGGTAGACCCCGAGCCCGGTGTTGGGGACCTGTCCGGCGAAGGCCCCCCAGACATTGTAGCCGTAGCTCATGAAGAACTTGCCGCCCGGACGCAGGCGGACCTCGTCCTGGAGGTAGCCGAGCTTCGCCGGCTGGCCGCTGCCAAACTTCGGGATCCACTGCGACTGCGCTGGGGCGACCGGACAGTGGAACACCTCCGTGTTGCGTCCGCTGTACATCGCGCTGCGCAGCAGCGCAGGCCAGATCCAGGCCGCGCCATCCGCCCCGTCGATGCCCACCGGATAGAACCCGTGGTCCATGATGTAGCTGGAGGTCGCGAGACCCAGCTGACGCAGGTTGCTGAGGCACTTCACCCCGTTGGCCTTCGCCTTTGCCTTGCCCAGCGCAGGAAGGAGCATGCCGGCCAGGATCGCGATGATCGCGATGACCACGAGCAGCTCGATGAGGGTGAAGGCCGGGTGCACCCGCGCGGGGCTGATGCCGCGGCCACGGCGTTCCGTCACGGGGAGCATGTACCCAGTGAAGCCAGACCGGTCCATGGGGTCAATCGGGGCCATCCAGCCCGGGGTTCGGATCCGACCCCGGAGCCCGATCGCAGGAACCCTCATCGGCGACGGAACACCCACGTCGCCACCGCCCCCCGATCCAACGTGGACACGAAGGTCCTGCCGGGCGCCTCGACACGGAAGGTCCGAGCGGCAGGGGTGCGGTTGAGCACCAC
>CAZZKQ010000602.1:0-2248 GCA_964654875.1 uncultured Verrucomicrobiota bacterium
GTGAGCTGCCAGCTCTGCGAGTTCGTCTGCCCGCCGCGGGCGATCACGATCTGGCCGGGGGCGATCCCCGAGTCGGAGAAGGACGCGCGGGTGGAAAAGCGCCCCGAGCGATTCGAGATCAACATGCTCCGCTGCATCTATTGCGGCCTTTGCGAGGAGGTTTGTCCCGAGCAGGCGATCTTCCTGCGGAAGGATTACTCCCTCACGGGCTACACCCGGGCGGAGCTCGTCCACGACAAGCAGCGGCTCCTCGAACTGGGCGGGGTGATGCAGGACGGGATCCTCAAGTGGAACAAGAAGTAAGGCCACGCCCATGGAAACGATCCTCTTCCTCCTGTTCAGTTTCCTGATGCTCGCGTGCGCGCTGCTCGCGATCACGCGCAGGAACCCGGTGAACTCGGCGATGCTCCTCGTCGTGTCGTTCTTCTTCATGGCGGGGCTGTTCGTCCTCGCCCACGCGTGGTTCCTCGCCGCGGTGCAGATCCTCGTCTACGGCGGCGCGATCATGGTCCTCTTCCTGTTCGTGATCATGCTCCTCAACGTCCGCGAGGAGGAGCGGACGCGTCTCCGCTGGCTGGCCGGGGCCGGCGCGCTGGTCTCGGGCGGCCTCCTCCTCGGGGCGCTCGCCGGGGTGATCCGCGACGGGCACCTCCTCGGCGTGCCCGTCGGCGGGCCCGAGGGCACGACCGCCGCGGCGCCAGAGGAGGCAGGCCGGAGCGGAGGGAGGATGGCCGGCACATTGGGCTCCACCTTCTCGCCCGGCTTGTCATAGGCGCCCCGCTGCATCACGAACGCGTCGCGCGGTTTGTCGAGATCCTTGAAGACAAACGTCTGCGGGATGGCGTCCACGAAGGCGTCCCGTTGCTTGCGCAGCTCCGCCACCTTCTGCCGCAGCGGCTCGACTTCGCCACGGGTGAGCGTGCAGATGCGGCTGAGATAGAAGTCGCGCAGCCCGACGTTCTGGGCCGGGGTCCGATCCTTGGCCGGGACTTCCTTGAGCGCCTTGCGGAAGGGCTCCGGAATGTCCCCCAGATCCTTGCCCTGGTTCAGCGCCAGCCAGGCGGCGAGCGACTGCGACGGGTCGTTGGCCGGATCGATTTTCCCGACCACACCCGCCTTGTCCCAGAACACCGTGCCACCCACCTGGGTGTAGGCGAGGCCCTTCACCGAGTCGCCCTGCTTGAGGCCGACCGTGTCAGCCGCCACCTCGAGGCGCACCCACTTGCCCGCCTCGGGAAGGGAGCCCATGTGGAAACGTCCCGCCTTGCCCTTCTCCCCCCAGCCGATGGCGTCGGGATCACCCCAGACGGCCCGGTGATCCCAGCCGTCGGTGTTGAACTGGAGCATGATTGCCTTCGGCGGATTGGCGGGGTCGAGATAGACGTGGGCGTAGAGCCGGGCCTGGGCCGGCACGGCGAGCCGCCCTGCATCCGCCTCGAAGACATCCTGACCGAGCCCGGTTTCCTGACGCCGCAGCGCCTTCTTGCCCGAGAAGACCTGTCCGGCGTCGACCGTGACGAAACCGGGGCTGCCCTGGACTCGGAACCCAGCCGGGATTTCCTCGTCGAACCACACGACATCCTCGTCCCGGGCAGCGGGACGCGGATCCAATGTCGCCGGATCGACATAGACCAGCCGGTCCACGGCGGTGTTGAGCTGATCCTCCGCCGAACGGATTCCGGCGTCGAAGTCCGCGATGCGCTTCGTGTCCTCCTCGGCCATCAGCTGCACGGTCGGCATCGTGCGGAGCGCGTTGCCATCCATCGCCGGGTCGGCAGAGCTGTAGAAGAAGGCGTACAGGGAATAGAACTCCTTCTGCGACACGGGATCGAACTTGTGGTCGTGGCACACCGCGCATCCCGCGGTGAGTCCCAGCCAGGTCTGGGCGGTGGTCGAGGCGCGGTCGACGGCGTAGCGGAAGAGCCATTCGGCGTCGATCGATCCTCCCTCCCCCGTGGTGACGTTGCAGCGGTTGAATCCGGTCGCCACCAGCTGGTCCTGCGTCGGGGATGGCAGCTGGTCCCCCGCCAGCTGCTCCACGGTGAAGCGGTCGAACGGCAGGTTGCGGTTGAAAGCGGAGACGACCCAGTCGCGGTAGGCCCACATCTGGCGCTCATTGTCGAGGTGCATGCCATGGGTGTCGGCATACCGGGCGACATCCAGCCAATGCCGGGCCATCTGCTCCCCGTATTGGGGGGTGTCGAGGAACCGCTCGACCAACCGCTCGTAGGCCTTGGGTTCGGTGTCG
>CAZZKQ010000603.1:0-2241 GCA_964654875.1 uncultured Verrucomicrobiota bacterium
ACGGGGCCCGTTCCAGCCAGCGCGTGAACGCGGAACCGCGGACCTGGAAGGCATTCGACGTGGACATCGGCGCCCAGCAGACCCGGTCGACGCGGTCGACCGCAAGCCGACAGTGTCGTCCCAGGATCCTCAGCCCAGACGCCGCAGGGTCAGCAGCGTGATGTCGTCCGACTGCTCCGCTCCCCGGGCGAACCGCCGCACGGAATCCACCACCGCCTGGTTGAGGCTCTCGGCACCCGCTCCCCCCTGGGCCCCGGCCACCGCCAGGAGACGTTCCTCCCCGAAGAGGGCCTGCTCCGGATCCATCGCCTCGGTGACCCCGTCGGTGTAGACCACCAGTGCGTCACCCGGACGGAGCTCCAGTTGCTGCTGCCCGAACTCCGCCTCCTCGAACATGCCCAACGGAATCCCACCCGGGGGCTCCAGCACGGGAATACCGCCCGCCGGGATCCGCACGGGTGGGTTGTGCCCCCCCTGTCCGTAGACCACCCGGCCGGTCCGGGTGTCGACGAGCCCCACGATGAGCGTGACGAAGAGGCTGGCCGGGTTCTCGGCACAGAGCAGCGTGTTCACCCGCTGCAGGATCTCCGCGGGCGGACGTCCCGGCACCGTGATCGCCCGGATGAGGGTCCGGGTGACCGCCATGAAGAGGCCCGCCGCGACACCCTTGCCCGAGACGTCCCCCACGACGAAGGCATACTCACGATCCCCGACGGGAAAGAAGTCGTACAGGTCACCGCTGACTTCCTTGGCGGGATCGAGGAGGGCATGGATCTCGACCTGTGGCGACTGCTCCCGGGTCGGGAACACCCCGGGCAGCAGCCCGGCCTGCATCTGTCGGGCCAGATCGAGGTCGCGCTGGATCTGGGCCCGCTCGAGTGCCGCCTGGCTGGCCCGGATCCGGACGAGGGCCGCAGCCACGAGGCCCGCGAAATATTCCATCATCTCCTCGTCCTGCGTCGTGAACGTCGGTCGACCAACCGGATTGAGGAACTGGATGACACCCAGGCATTCCTCGCCGTCGAGGAGCGGAGCGGTGAGAACCGCGCGGGTCTTCCACCCCGTCTGTTTGTCGGCCTTGGAGAAGAACCGGGGGTCCTTGTCGACATCATCCACCCGGATCAGCCGCTTCTCCTGCATGGCACAGCCGACGATGCCGGCCCCCTTGGGGACACGGATGGTTCCCAGGACCAGTACGCTGTCGCCGCGGGCCGAGTGGATCACCAGCTCCTCGGTCTGCGGATCGGGCAGGAAGATCGAGCAGGCCTCGGCCCGGATCCATCCACGACTGCGTTCGAGGATGCGGACCAGGAGTCCGTCGAGCCGCGACTCCCGGCTGATCTCCCCGGCCAGGCGCAGCAACGCCCCATACCCCCCCAAGGTTCCCGCCGGATCGATCCTGTCACCCATGAGCGGGAGGATGCTCCCGGATGGGTCCGCTGTCAGAGAGAATCCTCGGAGGCCCCTCCTCCAGTCCACCCCGGTGCGCGGCCGGATCCCGGCTCGGCGGTTGCCCGGATTCCACCCCACGGTAAGGTCCGCCCGTGGTCCATGATCCATCCCTCGATGCGCTGCTCCAGAAGGTCTGGGATGGCGGGCGCATCGACCTCAACGAGGCACGACGCCTCCACGACCTCCCACTCCCGGAACTCGGAGCCCTCGCCGACCGACGCCGCCAGCTGCTGCGCCAGCAGGCCCATGGTGGACGCGGCAACGGAATCGTCACCTACATCGTCGACCGCAACATCAACTACACCAACGTCTGCAACGTGTACTGCAAGTTCTGCGCGTTCTGGCGTTCGGAGAAGGATGCGGACTCCTATGTCATCACCCATGCGGAGATGGACCAGAAGATCGAGGAGACCCTCGCCCTCGGCGGCAACCAGATCCTGATGCAGGGCGGGCATCATCCGAAGCTCTCCAAGCAGTGGTATCTCGACCTCCTCAGCCATATCCGGAACCGATACCCGCAGATCAACATCCACGGCTTCAGCCCCAGCGAATTCGTCCATTTCCAGGAGGTCTTCAACGAACCGGTGGAATCGCTGCTCCGACAGTTCGTCGACGCCGGCCTCGGGTCAGTCCCCGGCGGTGGCGGCGAGATCCTGGTCGACCGCGTCCGCCAACGCATCGCCCCCCTCAAGGCCAACGCCTCCGAGTGGATGGGTGTGATGGACACCGCCCATCGGCTCGGGCTTCCCAGCTCCATCACCATGATGTTCGGCCACGTGGAGACGCTCG
>CAZZKQ010000604.1:0-2240 GCA_964654875.1 uncultured Verrucomicrobiota bacterium
CACAACCCCACGGTTCCGGGCCATGCGGCTCCTGTTCGTCGCCGATCTCCACTATTCCCTGAAGCAGTTCGACTGGGTCGTGAACCACGCCCGGGACTACGATCTCGTGGCGATCGGCGGGGACCTGCTGGATCTCGGTTCGGCACTCGACCGGGAGGTCCAGGTGGTCGTCGTGGAGAAATACCTCTCCCGCATCAGTGACCAGAGCCAGCTCCTCGTGAGTTCCGGGAACCACGATGGGACGGAGCGATCCGAAGCCGACGAGGCCATCGCGCGATGGCTCCAGTCGGCCCGTTCGGACCGGGTCCGGGTGGATGGGGAGAGCTTCGAGCGGGATGGGACCCTGTTCACGATCTGCCCCTGGTGGGATGGGGCCGAATCGCGGGCCATCCTCGAGATGCAGCTGGAGACGGATGCCCGACGTCCCAAGGAACGCTGGGTCTGGATCCATCACGCCCCGCCGCTGGAGTCGCGGACCAGCTGGTCCGGCCGCAGGTCCATCGGGGACCCCCATCTGGTGGGCTGGATCCAACGCCACAGACCGGACCTCGTGCTCTGTGGGCACATCCACAATGCACCCTTCTACGCGGAGGGATCGTGGATCGATCGGGTCCGGGACACCTGGGTGTTCAATCCGGGAAAGCAGATCGGCCCGGTGCCGACCCACATCGAGTTCGATCTGGAGACCCTCGAGGCCCGGTGGATGTCGCTCGAGGGCGAGGTGATCCGACACCTCAGCGCGACGGATTCCGCGGCTGCTGGTGCATGAGCGTGTTCAGCACGTCGTCCACCATCCCGAGATGGTCGTGGCCTTCGTACTGGGTCTTCACGTCGACCAGGTAGCGGTTGAGGGCCTCGAGGCGCCGGGCCAGAAGGACGGCCACGTGGAGACTGGCCGCCGAGGACTCCCGGAGGAACTGCCCGGGCTGGTCGACCCTCACAAAGACACTGTCCTTGAGCGTCCGGACACTGGCGGTGCAGTTGCGCCGGAGCAGGATCGACATCTCGCCGAAGACGGCCCCGGGCTCACCCGTCCGTGCCACCCGGATCTTGTCGTGAAGCACCTCCACCTCGCCCGACACCATGATGTACATCGAAGGCGCGGCCTCCCCCTGCTCCAGGATCACCTCTCCCGCAGGAAACTCCCTTCGGGGCAGATCCGCGACCAGATCAAGGATGCCAGCCATGGGGTGGAGACTGGGGATCTCAGGCAGCTGCCGTCGTGGGTTCGGCAGCCGAACGGAGGGAGGCCAGCTCCGCCGCCCGGGGGGCATTCGGGTTGTCGAACGGGGCGCGCGGAACCAGACCCAGCACCCGGAGGAGTTCGGCGTCGGCATCGTAGCTCGGCGACGGCACCGCAGCGGTGAGCATGTATTCCGTCTCGCTCGAGAAGATGGAATTGGCCCCGGCGAGGAAGCACAGCGCCTGCTCGGTGGGCGAGAGGCGGACCCGGCCCGCGGTGAGGCGGACATCCGACGCCGGCATCAGGATCCGGGCGGTCGCGATCATCCGGATCACATCCCAGACCGGGACATCCGGCTGACCCGCCATCGGGGTGCCCGGCACCTTGCTCAGGATGTTGATCGGGACCGACTCGGGATGGGGTCGGACCGACTGGAGGGTCTGCAGCATGCGGAGCCGGTCGTCGACCCGCTCGCCCAAGCCGATGATGCCCCCGGAGCAGACCGTCACCTTCGTCTTGCGGACATTCTCGATCGTGTTGAGACGGTCGGCATAGGTCCGGGTCGTGATGATCGTCTCGTAGAATTCGGCGCTGGAATCGACGTTGTGGTTGTAGGCGTAGAGTCCGGCCTCCTCCAGCCTCCGGGCCTGCGGTTCGGAGAGCATCCCCAGCGTGCAGCAGACCTCGAGTCCGAGATCGGTGACGCCCTTGACCATGTCGACGACCCGGTCGAACTGCCCATTGTCCTTCACCTCGCGCCACGCGGCGCCGAGGCAGACCCGGGAGACGCCAGCGGCCTTGGCCCGGGAGGCGATCTCGACGACGGTCGGCTTGTCCAGCATCCGCTCCGCATCGACGCCGGTGGAATAGCGGGATGACTGGGCGCAGTAGGCACAATCCTCAGGACACGCCCCGGTCTTGACCGAGATCAGCTTGCACACCTGCATCTCCCGGGGGTCGTGATGCTCCCGGTGGACCGCCGCCGCGCGGAACACGAGATCGAGCAACGGGGAATCGTGCAGCTGGCGGATCTCGTCGAGGGACCAGTCATGCCGGA